>JAJZOA010000092.1 GCA_021852225.1 Planctomycetota bacterium | reverse complement strand
CTGCAGGCACGTGAACGCCAGGCCCGGGAAGAATTAACCGGTGGCGAGGCAACGCCACTTAATGAAATGGAGTTTCGATATCCCGGACCCCGGCCGCAATCCCGTGAAACGGCAATTTTGATGATCTGTGATGGTGTGGAAAGTATGGTTCGCTCCCTGGCCGAACCAACGGCCGCGCGCATAGAAGGCGCTGTGCATCAGATGATCATGAAACGACTGCTGGATGGTCAGTTTGACCAATGCGATCTGACTCTGCGGGATTTAGGCAAAATTGAACAATGTCTGGTCCGCACGCTGGCTGGAGTGCACCACGCGCGCGTCGCTTATCCGGCCGGCCAGACTCCGGCCGCCAGAATTTCCAGGCCCGCATGAAAAAGTTGAAAAACAGCATGCCCGATGTGAAAAGCCGCAACCACAGGCGCGCCCCGACGCTCGGCCGCCAAAACGCCGCTTTCGAGCTTGACCTTTCAGGTTTCCGGGAATTGGCGGCCGCAACTGCCCGCACTGGCGAAAAGCTTTCCGCAGCCTGGTTTCGAAGGCAGCTTTTGCGATTGCTTCATATTGAAAATATTCGCACCGGGTTCTGGTCCGTGCGGCTGGTGAATGCTTCGCAGATGGCCGCCCTTCATCGGCAGACCATGAATTTGAACTCTCCGACCGATGTGCTGACGTTTGATTTATCGGGCGGGGTCGTGGCCCAAGGGCATCTGGAGTTGGACACGGTTGTCTGTCTGGATGTGGCCCGGAAACAGTCCGCACTTTGCGGTCATTCCGTTTCTCATGAACTCCTGCTTTATTTGATTCATAGCCTGCTGCATGTTCGCGGTTTTAATGACGAGCGCAAGGCCGATGCCGTGCGCATGCACCAGCGCGAAGATGACCTTCTGACCATCCTCGGCTTCGGTCCCCTGTTTTCCACGGGACCAAAGGCGGCCCCTTCGGCGGGCCGGTTTCCGCCTGCCGGCGCGGTTCGTCGCAATGGTCGGCGGGGGGGTGCACAATGAACTGGGCGTTTTGGCTGCTGTTTCCTGTCACGTTCGGCACCCTTCTGGCATCTGCGCTGGCCTATGCGCTGCGCACCATTTCCTCGGTCACACTGGAAAAAGAATTGAATCGCCAGGGCCGCGGGCAATGGCTTGAGCCTTTGCTTCGCGATCAGGAACAACTTGCTCTGGTGGCCTCCACCGCGCGGATTATCTGCAATGTCAGCCTGGTCGCCCTTACCATTCGCAGCCTTGATGAGCTTAATGCCGCGCCATCCGCACTGACTTTTGTGATTGGCGCCGCCATTGCCGCCGTTATTCTGCTGGTCTTTTCCGTCGCCATTGCCAATGCCTGGGCCATTTACGCCGGCGAGGCAATTGTCGCTTTTTTCGGCCCCACTTTTCTTATTCCCCTGCATCGCCTCTGTTTTCCACTAATTCTGTTCTTAAAACTGTTTGATGGACTCGTGCGCCGCCTGTGCGGCGTAACCGATCAGTCCCTGGCCCAGGGTGAAGCTGTGGAAAACAAGGAGGAATTTCTGGCGGCTGTTTCCGAAGGCGCGGTGGATGAAGACCAGAAAAAAATGATTGAAGGCGTGATGAGCTTCCAGGACCTCCAGGTCAGCCAGATCATGACACCGCGAACCGATATGGTCACTATCAGCATTCATTCGCCATTGGAGGAAATTCGCGAAAAGATTCTGCGCGACGGGCTTTCCAGGCTCCCTGTTCATGATGGAAATCTGGATAATATCCTGGGCCTCCTTTACGCCAAGGACCTGCTGGCGCTGCCCCGAACAACTGATGCCGATCAATCCTTTAATGTGCGTTCCATGATGCGCCCGCCCCTGTTTGTTCCCCACACCAAACCATTGCGCGACCTGTTGCGCCAATTCCGACTCCAGCGCGTTCACATGGCGATTGTACTTGACGAATTTGGCGGTACCGCCGGCTTGGTCACCAGCGAGGATATCCTGGAGGAAATCGTCGGCGATATTGCCGATGAATTCGAAACACCCGCCGCCCGCCAGTTCCGCCGCGTCAGTCCGACGATTATTGAACTCGACGGCCGCACCAATATCACGGATATTAACCGCGAGCTTGATCTCCATCTTCTGGAAAGTCAGGATTACCAGACCATCAGCGGCCTGATTATCAATCAACTCGGCACCATTCCGGTAAAAGGTGTTTCAATTGATATAGATAATCTGCGGCTTACCGTTACCGAAAGCGATGCGCGGCGGATACGCAAGGTGCAAATTATCATGCCCGATCAGGCCGAACAATTGACCGGCGCCGCAGATACCGGCAAAGAAAAATCCGGAAATTAATGCTGTCTGATGCACAGTCGAAAAAGCGGCTGCCGCTCCCTGTGGCCGTTTGCGGTTTAGCCGCTTATGCAACCACCGGTCGGCAGGTATGATGCCAGTATGATAAAGCCGGTCTTTCGATTTATTTCAGGCCACGCCGCCGCGCTGCTGCCCGCGGCGGCGCTGCTTTTCTGGCCCGCCGTGTACGACCGCGGACAGGTTGCGGAAAGCCGCCCGTCAGACCGTTTCATTGGCTGGCTTATTTTGCTGCTGCTTTTAACAACATGGGGAGTTGTGATTCAGGCTGCGACCGCCTTTTTGGATGCGCGAAGAAAAAATTGCTATCTCCACGCGCTGGGCGGCGGGGGGGTGTTGACGCTGGCCATTTGCGCCGCACTGGCAGCACCAGGTCCGATCACCGGATTTCTGTCAGCCGCGGTGGCCGCCAGACTTTGCTGCCTGGTTCTGGCGTGGGCCGTCTTTTGCACCGGCCTTACACGATTGCTATGCCGGTGCGTTTCGCCCGCTGGCGCGGTCGCCATTGCACTGCTGATTGCAGGCTTGCTTATTTTTCTGCCGATTTCCGCAGTTCCGCTATTAGGGATTGTTTCGGAAGCAAACGCCTCATGGCCGTTGATGGGACTGGTCAACAGTTGTCCGACGCTGTGGCTGCTTCATGCCGTGCCACCCAATTTACATACCGACGCCTTCGCCTGGTTTCATCTGCACGTCATGTATCACCTGACCACCTTGGGGCAAAATGTAGTCATGCCAATACAATTTTCTTGGCAACTCGACGCCTTTATCGCAACGGCCATCGGCTTATTGCTGGTCGCCGCCGCCCGCTTCCGGGCAGGTCCCGATAAATCCCAATACCCGCCCGCATAAGGCCTGAAAAAACTGGCAATCGGACACTGTCCGGCTACCGCAGGAGCGACAATTCGGCATTGAAGCGAAACGCAAACCCCATGTTTTGACTTCTGGCCTCCAACCGGTCCCGATTGCGGTCGCCTGGCCATGCCGAGCCATGCGGGCACCCAAATGGGCAGGCGATCGTTACCCATTCCGAGTTTGCGAAAAAAAGGTGTTGTTTCCTAAGCCAGCCGGTGGTATCCTTGGCGCGTTAATTCCATTGCCAAGGCACCTTTTTTCAGGAGGTCCGTATGTCCTTGTTTCAGAAAGCCAAAGCCGAATTCATTGATATTATTCAATGGACCGAGCCTGCCGACAGCGACATTCTTGCCTATCGGTTTGAACGCTATAACAACGAAATTAAAATGGGAGCGCAATTAACCGTACGCGAAGGTCAGGCTGCCGTCTTTGTAAACGAGGGCAAACTGGCCGATGTGTTCGGCCCCGGCATGTACAAACTGCAAACCCAGAATATGCCGATTCTTTCCACACTAAAAGGCTGGAAATATGGCTTTGATTCACCTTTCCGGGCGGAAGTTTATTTCATTGCGACCCGGCAGTTCACCGACCAGAAATGGGGTACGCCCAATCCGATCATGATGCGCGACAGCGAATTTGGCGTGGTGCGTATCCGTGCGTTCGGTGCTTATGCGATGCACATCAGCGATCCGGCGGTTTTCCTGCGACAGGTGGTGGCAACCAACCCATCGTTCGAAAGTCTGCAAATTTCAGGCCAGATGCGCGATACCATTGTGTCGCGATTTACGGATGTACTGGGCAAAGCCAACATCCCTGCCTTGGAACTGGCCGGAAATTATGACAAAATAAGCAAGCTTGCCTTGGAAGGAATTAAGCCCGATCTGGCCACACTGGGAATTGAATTAACGCTGTTTTATGTGGAAAATATTTCACTGCCGCCTGAAGTCGAACAGGCCATGGATACGCGGACCAAAATGGGTGTCCTGGGCGATATGTCACAATACACCCGATATCAGACCGCAACCGCCATTCCAATGGCGGCCGCTAATCCATCCGGTGGCATGGCCGGTTTAGGCGCGGGCATGGCCGTCGGTATGGGCATGGGCAATCAAATGGCCGGAGCCATGGCCTCAAATGCTGGTTCTCCGCCACCAGTGCCGACCGCGGCTTCATACTTTATGGCGGTAAATGGCGTGCAAAGCGGCCCGTTTGACACTGCCACACTGGCGGCGAAAATTAAATCTGGAGACATGAAATCTGAAACGCTGGTCTGGAAAAGCGGTATGGCCAGTTGGGCCGCGGCCAATACGGTGGATGAAATAAAATCGCTATTTCCGCCAACTCCACCACCGATTCCAAGCTGATTTAAACATCATACGGCCAATAGCTGAGGCTTATCAAACAGATTAAAATTGTTCGCCAGGCTGATTTTCAGCGTGTCTATGTGTCGCTGTGGTAATTCGGCTTATAGTCGTTGTTCCTCGGCCGTTTGTGCTTGGGTGAATCGTCGGCACTTTGGCGAATGATTCACCACCTGGGATTGGAATTAATTCGCTATAGCGCGCCTGAAACGTCCAAGCCTCCTTGCGCGGGAGATACCAGTTAACTGCTCCGTCGGTCGGTTTTACTTATCATCAGATGATGTCGCCATTACACCGTAATACATCTTCAGTTTCTGGCCGAAAAAGGTACAATTTAGCCATCTGATGATCGGACTTACCGTTCTGCTGCGGTGCGCATTTCTGGAGCCCTCCGCGTTGGTAATTGCGGGAAATGTCACGAGTTTCATTTTTGGCCATTCATCTGCGGCCTCAAGAAGATTAAGGCTCTCTTAGCTTGATTTTGTGAATAAGTAAGTATATTCAATTAAAGCGAATTAATTAGCGGACTTTTGGCATGAATGTGGCCACAACGGGTCTTATAATTAATAAATTTTTGCAAAAAAAAATGGGCGGGATTTGCATTTTCAAAATTCCTGGCTATATTTTATGTCATGGAGGCGAGGTACCTATTTTCAGGTTGTTGCCTGAAGATTCGGTTTGTGCATAAAAGCCCTTATTAATCCGGTCGCAAAACGTCCGGCGGGCACAATGAAACGAATTGGTTTATTTTTATTGCGAGGGTTGGGTTTGTGTGAGTCGTGACATCGCGTATTTGTTTCGCTGATAAGGTTGGCGAGTTTTTACGACGATGGTTTTGACGGCTGACAGCAGTCCTTCAGATACAAGGAGTTTAAGAGATGGGCAAGAAATTAACCGGACAAATTAGCGCGCTAGCGGTTGGCATTGCAGGCATGGCGGTTTTCGCTGCCGCAGTTCCAGCAGGGGCTGGCGTAATCACAATTGGAAATGGGGCGGGCGGTACGAACGCGACCGGATTGCTTGGAACTGGTGACCCGAACCTGATCGGGAACAGCGGCAATATCAGTATCTACCTGAACGGCAGTGGCTCGGTTAGCAAAGATGTTTTGCTTGCGCTTTTGGTTCCAAACGACAGCTCCGACCTTTTCGCGTCAACTAATCCGTTAGGAACGATCGAATCCTACGCAAATTATTCTGCCTATCCAAAGGGGGCGATCACGGGATCATCTGCATTTGTTGGGACTGGGTTCAATTTGGGGACAGGATCTGCCCACTACAAATCCAATGGGTTTTGGGGAGATTACAGCCCACTTAATCAATTTGCTCCATCGGGAAAAAATGCAGGCTTTCTCGGTACGGCTTTTAATAACTCGAACAGCGGTACCAATTTTGTGGGATTTGACAGCAACCTTAATCCGTCTATCGCTGCCAGCGATTACGGCGTATATACGTTCTTGATCACTACCAACGAAGCACTTTCCAGCGGGGGCCTGATTAATATCGAGATTCCAAATGGTTTGCCGGTTGGTAGTATTCTTGCGGCCTATAGCGACAACGGTGACTCAACCGTCTGGACAAACGACGGTGGGGTAAACACACTCTTCCCAACCCCATACCCCGCTGGCGGCCCCTTGCCGATTCCCGCCACATTGCCCTTAACCGCCGCAGGCGGACTCGGCCTGCTGGCGTTTGCGCTGCGCAAACGCAAAGCCACTGTCTAAAACAACAGTGGCTTCTCCCGGCATTGGCAGCCCATTGACCGCTATCCGATTTGCCCACTGGGGGGCGGGCGTCTCGCCCGCCAAAGCAACCGTTTCGCAACTAACAGTCCCCAGACACCGCGAACTCGCGTGGCCGCCAGCACGAATTGTCGTGACCCTGGTCGCCGCGCGCCAATCGCAAAATAAATCGCTGACATCTCACCTGATTTCATTCAGCCGGTCTATCAACATGCGTAGCCGTCCAGGCGCGCGGCGGTTGAATGGGAACACCAGCCTCGCAAATTCCGGAACAGGTGCTCCGGCAGGCTCAATATCCGACCCCGCCACCCGGAATGTTCCCCCCGGACGCAGCAGATCGGAAAATTCCTGCCCAATGCTGGCCAGGCCGTCGGGCTGGGGCGCGTTGGCCAGCCGCAGAATCAGATCGTCGCGCTGGAAACGCATCGAATGATAATTGCTGTAAAACCGTTGAATGTGATCAATGGCATCGCCCACATCGCGGGCGATGGTCCACAGCGCCATATCCTCCGGCGAAATGAAGCCGCGATTCAACAGATTTACGCGTATAAATTCCTCCCATTTTTTCCAGTAATTGCCATGTGAATGTTCCAGCAGAACAATGGGCAAAGGGTCGGTTCGGCCTGTGGATATCAGCGTCAGCACTTCAAAGGCTTCGTCATGTGTGCCAAAACCGCCCGGAAACAGGGCAATTGCATGCGTTTCTTTCAGCAGCATCAGCTTGCGCGAAAAAAAGTAGCGGAAATGCGCCAACTTTTCATCGCCGGCAATCACCGAATTGGTCGCCTGTTCAAACGGCAGTTTAATCGCCACGCCAAACGAATTTTCCTGCCCGGCACCCTGGTGCCCGGCTTCCATGATGCCGCCGCCCGCACCGGTAATCACCATATATCCCGCACGGGCAATCCGCCGGCCAAATTCCGCGGCCAACTGATAATCCGGATCAGCGGCCGGTGTGCGCGCAGAGCCAAATATACTTATTTTCCGCTGCCCCTGATAAGGCCGGAATATCTTAAATCCATAACGCAATTCCTTTAGTGTGCGCAGCACCAGTTTGCTGTCAGCCCGCCCGGGGGAATCTTTTACCAGTCGAAGAGCGGCGTGCAGAATTTCGGCCGCCAGTTCCGGGTCTTCTTTTATGCCCGTTTGGTTTATGAGTTGTCGGCATTGGGCCAAAAGTTCTGCATCCGCGGTGCTCATCCATGATCCTTACAAAAGCCCAGAAGTTGTCATTCATACCCTGCTACCCGAATCCGCTGGTCCTACCCGGCATCGTGCGTCAAGCGGATATTATAGTAACACACTCCATGGAGACAGCCAGATGGTGCTTGAAATACGATTCAATTTCCCTGCACCACAAATGCTATATCAACATATATGGCGCGGAATGCCAGGGTGGATTAGGTGTTGCCGCATTAGCTTGAGGCGAATAGACGTATAGTTCAAAGTATAGATGCACCGCACAAGGTGCGGATATTGCCTGAAGTTTCGATATTTCAACTTTGAATGTCCCAGAATCCGGTCGTTGGCTTGCCACCAGGCCGCAGGCGGCTTTTAATGGGGTAATGAATAAAAAAAATTAAAGTTTTGTCTTGACATGAAGGTCGATTCAATATAAACTTAACCTAGTTGGCTATATAAAGGTTTGAGTTCATTTCAGACCGGCCAACCTGTGAATCTTTCAGGCGGCGGACATGCCGCGGTTCACTGGCGTTTTCCGGCGGTCGTGCGTCTGGTAAGCGAATATCTGGCTGCGAATACGGCTGTTTACAACGCCAGAATGTTGTTATGCGAGGCCTTCCCCTGCGGAAGGCAATTTATTCAACTGTTTTAAGTTGATGCACCCTGTTGAATGACGTCCCAAGTCATCGGACCACTAAGGAGTAATGTGATGAGGAATTTTTCCACTGGCATCTGCCGGAAATCCGCCAAAGGGGGATTTACGCTGATAGAGCTTATGGTGGTAATTTCCATAATCGTGTTGCTTATTGCATTGCTCCTGCCGGCGTTGGCGGCGGCCAAAGCGGATGCTGAATCCGTGGCCTGCGCTTCTAATGAGCGATCCATGGGCCAAGCTATGCAGCAATATGTACAGACATGGAAAGGGTTCTATCCCGGCACGGAAGTGGTGGATGGGCCTGCGGCTGCGTCCAATAATTTCTGCTGCTGGGTTCCCCGGCTCATGACAATGATGGGGCCTGGCTCGGCGAAGTTGTTCTATTGCCCCGCGCGCAATATCAATATGCAATACTTGGGATATATGATTACCTTCACCGGCCCGAATGTACCCATCGGTTATGCCCGAGGCTCGATTCTGGAAGGCTTCGGTTATCATGAGGCCCAACAGGTTCTGTATCTGGGCGGCAACTGGCAGGCTGTCAGCGGTCCGCAACTTTCATTACCAGCTTTTTCGTATGGTTATAACGACTGGGGTACATTGGCCATATCGCCGCCGATTGGCACGCCTTCCGGTGGAGAAGGATTGGGTGGAGATATGATTGGCCAACCGCCAACATCTCCGCCAGGCGTCGGTTATCCGCAGATCAACGTCAGCCGTGTAGTGAATCCATCGTCCATGATCGCGATTACTGATCGAATTGATGATGCGACCCATGGTCTTCCCAATTACGCTTTCATCTACAACGTGGACCCGACGCGCAGCAATATACCGCTTACCCAAACATCGGTACCCGGTGTGGTGCAGTGGGCCGAATGGCCCGGCGCAATTCACAACTATGGTTCCAACGTAGTCTGGGCGGATGGCCATGTAAGTTATGCCACCCAGAAGGACCTGGTTGAAGTTAATCCGGCCCAGAACGGCGGTCAGATGAACGCGGACTGGAATCTGGATCATCAGATTCATAAGCCCATTGTCGGTTACTACTAACGGTCTTTGCTTACATGTTTTTAAAGCAAACTCGGGAGGCATTGAGGCACTTTCAGTCAGGACATAACACCTTGCAGGAATGCTGTAGAAATCGTTTCGCAGCTTGAAACCTGTGCTATTTAGTGTTTCTTTTTAAGGGAGGTTTTTCTATGTCGTCCAAATTCATTTCCAAACAGCGGCTGGCGTTTTTGTCCGCGGCGGGCATGTCGCTGATGGGGGCGTCAATGGCATTCGGTGTTGGTGGTACCATCAGTATTACCAGTTCGCCGACACTTAGTCTTGGTGCCAGTGGTCTGACTCAGGGGCTTATTGGCACGGTATGGCATCTTCCACCAGACGGCGCCGGATCGGGAAATTATGGTTTGCCTGCGGCTGGGGATCCGACCTTAACAGATTTGACCAATATGGAAAGCTATATCAGCACTGGCGCGTACACCAACAAAACGCTTGGGACCACCAATACCTTGCCCCCCGCATCGGAAACATTTCTGAATACGGCGGATAAGTTCGCATATAACTCGACCGGTGGCAGCATCTTCTGGGCAGGATTTAATACGGCTGGCTATCTGGGTGCGGATGCAGCCGGTGCCACGCTGACGGATCCGGCACCTTGGGTGAATTCGATTGTCGACCAGATGGGGTATATAAAGATTGCGTCCGCAGGGACTTACAATTTTGCCTTCACACACGCGGATGACGCCGCCACCGTATTTATCGGCGGCACGGGTATTACCCCGACTGGCAATGCCGGCTCTGGAACGCAAATTGTTGCCGCGTCATATGACAATACCAAAATTGGCACATCCAATTACACTGCGGCCGTGAGTTTCAGTTCGGCGGGCTATTATCCCATTGAAATCATGAACTATCAGGAAGGCGGCGGTGCCGGCATGAATTTCTCCGTTACCGCACCTACCGGCGGAACGACCCCAACCTACTGGACCACCAATGCGCTGGCCAGCAGTGTGACGCCGGCCGCGTCCGCTCCAACGCCGAGTCCCGCTCCAACCCCAACGGATGAATGGAACTTCGCCAGATCGGCCATCAGCGGCACGTCGGTTTCGGATATTGGCACCGCCGGCACAGCCGCTACAGCTGGAACGATCGTCGGCTCCAATACCAGCGTGGTCGGAACCCAGTTGGTAACCACCACGACAAGCCCGGGTAATGGAATGACCGTTCCAGGTGCAACGTTCACCAATTACACCGGGGATTTTTCTGTTGCGGTCACATTTACCCGCAATGCCAATGATCCAACAGGCAGTTGGGACAGCGTATTTTCATTCGGTACGCAGGGTAATCCGGGTGCTGGATTTCTTTTGTTCCAACCGCACCGCAACGACGGTTCCGGTGTAGCGGCCGTTGCCATACAGCCAAATGGCGCAGGTGCGAGTGGTCTTATCAATGGCAACGGTCAGCCCGTTCCAACCGGGGTGCTTACGCAGGAAGTGCTGGTTTACAGTGCGGCTACCAATACCGCCTCGCTGTACGAAAATGGCGTACTGCAGGAATCCGGGCTGATTATTTTGCCGTCCGGTGTTACCTCCTTTAATCTTTCAACCTATGCCAAATACGTTGGCATTGGCGGCGTCGATCCGTTTAATGACCCATCCCTGATGGGCAGTTATAACGATTTCTCGACATGGAATTCGGCATTAACCGCCGGCCAGGTAAGTGGTCTGTACAGCACGGCCGTTCCGGAACCGGCTGCGGTGGTATTGTTCGGACTTGGTGCCGCTGGCATGTTGCTTGTCAAACGCCGCCGCACCGCGGTAACTGACTGAATCTGACTTGCGGAGCGCAAGCCTGTAATTAAGGAAATGTCTTTGCTATTCCTCCTCCGGAAGAACTGACAATTCTTCCGGAGGTTTTTTATTTTCCCGATCGAAACGCGCCTCTCATGTTCCGCCTGAGTGGCGGTCGACAAATTGTTCGATTAATCGCAATCTTTGACGGACGTTGCGAGCGGCTACATCCGGTTATTGGCGATCGGGAAGTAAAATAATCCCGATATCAGCGGGCTCGCGCAGGGGACAGGCCTTAGCCGCAACTGCAACGTCCAGCGGTGGTTGAAGGCTGGGGACAATCCCCGGGCCTGCCCCGTCGCGACGTAGTCCAGGCCAGTCAGTGACGCATGCATCAGCAGGATTTTATTTCCTGGTCGGCAAGTTTCGCCCGATTGTTGATTGGTGCCTGCACCGCGCCGGGGCATTCGGAATTTCAATCAACAACATAAATACAAGTGAATCAATTCCAAATCATCTGCGTTCCTCCGCGTCCCCCACGGTGAATTTTTCGCCAAAGCGTTGACGATACGCCCAAGGACAAAAAAGCGAGGATTGATGGCCAATAGCCGATTTTTACCGCTTCGACACGAAGACGCGCGAAAGAACACCCTTACGCTCAATTTTCAAATGATCGATTAGGTTCAGTTATTGGCCGCAAGAGGTATATCAGTGGTGTCATGAATGCGGGCTAAGGAAAATCAGCCAGGTTGCTCGCCAAGAACAGGCGACTTGCGTTTGTTATGAATAATCATATTCATTGACCACATTTTATTCTATCTTCAAACCGCTGGCACCGCTGTGAACCGACCAATGCCGCGCATTGGGCGTACCCGCCCGGATACCAATGAGCGTTCCGGAAAACCCTCTGGCAACACTTGGGGATAAGGGTGTTGGCCGCCCTTCATGATCAAATTCTACTCCGAAGAAAGTTCGGATTATAACATCGGCGAACGCTCCAGAGCAGGAGCAATTATACATTTGGCCGCCCCGGTGCGCCTTACGGACCGGTGAATTATCGGATGTCGTGAGCAATTCGTGCGATTGGCCATAACACCCTTCACGGGTTGTCCGTGCGCATCGGCGAAGAAAAGCCAAAGCCATCGGCCAATGTCCAATTCGGCACAGGGCATCTATGGTAAACGGAGGCCACGCATCGTATGCCCCCATCGGACCGTGGTCCGGGCGATTGGATACGGGCGCGGCGGGATCATCGATGGCCAGTGCCCGCATCCAATGGTCCGTCAATAAATGCAGGTCTACAAATTCCGCCATCTGATGCCGCATTAAAGGAGACAGATCTCTGTTCATGCAGGCAATGACCGTAAAAAAGTCGATGCAATGGCGAACCGGCACTTTTCGTTCACCGGGATGAATCGTGTTCCAGTATCCAGTGCCGGGAATGTAAAGGTCTTTCACATGGCCGGCCAGTTTTTCAGCCTCCCGCGCCGCCGCATCGGCCTGGTGGCGTGCGCCGGTCATATGCAGCCAAGCTGACAATTGTCGCATCATCCAGACATTCGCGGCATTTAAGGATGCAACCACATGGGCATAAGTGGGTACGCATTCGAGCAGGTTATCGGCGAGGCCGTAATCCGCTAGCGGACAGCCCGGCTTGACCAGCCGCCGCCACCAGAATGCCATTTTTTCCAACTGATCCAGAACCGTCCCGCCGGCCACCGGCATATGAAGAAACGCAATGTCGCCGGTTACACGAATGTATGTATCTATTTGATAAAATACAACATAATCATTAAAACTGTACCACGGTCCCACGCCCGCTCCAGAATTCATGTCCTGCGCATAGCAGTTGTGAATATTCAGATTCAGCCAGCGCAGCAGCATCTTTTTCATATTTTCCGGGTCCAGCAGGGCATGAAGTGTCGACCATGTAAATGTATCCCAGAAATACATTAACGACGCGGCGCATTGCGGACCACCCGTGACGTACGCATTTTGCGCTGTCGAAAAGCAGCGCCGTTGAAGCGCAAGCAGAGACGCAACCGACATGTAATAGACACGTCGCATTTCCACATCAGTCGTGTGCAAAACGGGAAGATTTCCCGAAAACAGTTTGTTGCCGGGGGTGAAGGCAGATTCAAATTGTTGCTGCCAGGCTGCCTGGACTTCGGCAAAATGCAATTCAAACGCGGCAGCGCGGCGGGTCGCCAGAGCGGCACTTTGTGCTGGGGTTTCGCCCACCGCCAGCACCATACCAATGTGCACCCCCTGGGCAGGTGGAATCAACAGGTTCCAATGTGCGGCTGCCGAATGTTCACTGCGGTTAATCCGCCTCGGTGCCAGTCCAGAAAACGCAAAACTGGCCGCCGAGGCGCTGCGTGCATCCTCAATCGTCACCGTTTGCGTGCCAGTGGACGCATTCAATTTAAATTCCGCCGCTTTAGCCGGACGCGGTACCCACCAGGACCAGACTCCCGGCTCGTTGCGAATATATGCGTCCAGCGCGATTTCAAGGTGGACAGTTTGCGCCAGATTACCGGCGTTATGCATTCGCAGGCTAAAAAGCACAAGCGGACAGTCATGGCATAGTCGAACTGCCGTGTCGCAGTGCAGCATTGTTCCGGGCACAACGGCTCGCCGCAATACTTCATGGGCGCACCAGCGATACGCCGCCGCGTTTATCGGCGTGCCATTGATGGACAGGCCGGCCGTTCCTCCCCCCTGGCTGAATGGCGGAAAGGTCAGTGCCTCAATTGATAAAAGGTTCGCGCCAACCTGACAGCCGCCCTTGGGACTGTTAACGGATGGAAGCGTGTGAAGGTCGGCAAATGATATCCAGTCGCCCGATAGTTCAGATGCCTGGGGTACCCCGTCAGGCTGCGGATCGGATTGAGGAGGCGAACCGGCTGCGGGCACTGCGGCGGGCACAGCTGAAAGCAACCCGATAAGACCCAGAAAAGCACGTCGATTCATAAGCACCTGTGGATGAATTTCCGCGGCATGCCGCGACTGACTTACAATCGGGCCGTCGCATCTTAAAGAATATCTGCCGAACTCTGCAAGGCCAGGGCTGTATTTAAACAGCCAGAGCGACCGATCCTTTGGCCGTTGTACCCCGCAATTCACTGGGAGTTTTCCCAAAATGATCCCGCAATGAAATACGCAATTGTCTTGCGGACGAATAGCCGACATCCACGGCGATTCGCTCGATTGGCTTGTCCGTGGTGACCAAAATACGCCGCGCCAGTTCGGCCTGGGTTCTGGAAATTTCCACCGCCGGACTCGACCTGAGCGCCGACGCGAAGCGGCGTTCCAGCGTGGGCCTGGATACGCTCGCCGCCCGACCGATCCGATCCTCCCGTCCGCCCGGCAACCCGGACCGGCGCAGGCATATTCTTGTGGCGCTCTGGTGGTGGGATGAACGGCTTTTGCGCGGTATTGCCATATATGCCGCCGGGCGGGGCTGGATACTTGACACCCGCGTGCGCTTTGCCAACCGCCTGCCCATCCGGCGCAAGTACGACGGCGTCATCGTTTTCAGCGGACGCGATAAAACCCTTCAGCGCATGGCCCGTGCCATTCACGGCCCGATCGTCAATTTAGACCCTCACCGGCCTGTTCCTGGTTCCCAGGTTGTCTGCTGCGATGATGCCGGTGTCGGTGCGGCCGCGGCGGAGCATTTTTTCGCGTCTAAACTGGACCGGATCGTTTTTGTTCAGATGCGGTCCCGGCGAAGCGCCTCGGAAAAGGCTCGCTTTGCCGGACTGCGCAGCCGATGCAAAGCGGCCGGCGTCAGTGTCAAGGCTATTCCCCTTAATCGTCTGCGGAAAATATTGATTCCCGAACGCATGCCCATGGGCTTAATGGCGGTGAACGATGAAGCGGCCGTTGAAGTAATGGGGATATGCCTTGAAGCGGGCTTCCGGGTACCCGATGATGTGTCGATTATCGGCGTGGATAATTTTCCCGCCGTATGCCTGCACTCACCGGTTCAATTGACCAGTGTGGATTTGAATCTGGAACAATGGGGATTGCGTGCCGCCCAGACGCTTCATAATCTGATGTCAGAATCATCCACGACACACCCGATCGCCATTCCCCACGGCGGCATTGTTGCCCGCGCGTCGACCGATGTCTTGCATCGCCTGGATGTAAGGGTAGCTGAAGCATTGCGTTACATGCGCCAGAATTTTCGCGGTCCATTTAAAATTGCAAGCCTGGTTCGCCATGTCGGCGCCTCCCGACAGGCACTGCAAAACTATTTTCGACAGCAACTTCACATGACCATGCACCAGCAGTTAAATGCACTGCGCATGAATCATGCGATGCAATTGCTGCGCGGCACGCCGGACGGGCTGGCCCAAATAGCGCGCGCCTCCGGATTTCGCGACTATCAGTATTTCCACCGGATCTTCAAGCAAAATACGGGACAAACGCCGTCGGCATGGCGCAAAAAGAAAAGCCAAACTGAACCGCGCATTTTCGGCCAGATATCGGACGCCTTTAGCGGGACGGGCGGGCAGCAAAACAGTGCTTAACCTGCGGTGTCGTACTGTTCAACGCGTTCGAGTATCAGGTGCAAAATGACCTGGTGAGCTTCCTGAATCGCACCGCTTTTTGCGCCGGCCGCCACAATAGCCGCATCACACATTGCCAGCAGTTTGCCGCCGCCCTTGCCCAGCAGGCCCACCACTTTTCCGCCGCGCTGCCGCATGACCGCCGCCGCGGCAATGACATTCGCGCTGTTTCCACTGGTGGAAAAAAGCACCAGCACATCGCCCGCCTGAGCAAACGCTTCTATTTGCCGCGAAAACACTTTGGAAAAATCCCAGTCATTGGCGATGCAGGTAAGGGCGGTGGTATCCGCCGCCAGACACAGGGCGGGGAGTGCCGGACGGTCTGATCGGTTGTAACGGCCGGTTAATTCCTCCGCCAAGTGCAATGCTTCCGCCGCCGACCCGCCATTGCCGGCGGTCAGCAGCTTGTGCCCGGAAAAAAGCGCCTCGGCAATAAGATTGCTGATTTGTCCAATTGCCCGCGACTGGCTCTTTAGCTCCGTAATCGTCGCAAGCGTCTGATCAATATAGGTCTGAATCCAGCGGTCATTGTCGGGTGGTGTTTGTGTCATGCCCGCTATCATCACCCGGAATTCGATTGAGAGCAAACCGCGCATCTGATCAGGGAAAGGATCGGCGATTGCCGAGCCAGCCCGCCGCCGCGGCGCGATTTTGTATGAAATTCCGCAATTCTGTCCGTTGACTCGCGTTCATCCCATTGGTCAGAGTGACTTTCCCTGACGGCGCGGCCACCGGCCTGATCGGTTTGCCGCCGGGCCGTGGCGAATGGCCCCGACGTATGACGACGGACGGACCAGCCTCCGAAACAGTGGGCAGGGAGCAAACAGGGGGCGCGGAACCGGACTCTGGCACAGCGTTTGGCACTGGCCATTCAAATACCACGCGATAAAGCCGCTTGCCGGGCGGAACGGTGGGGTAAAGCCGTTTTAGTTCATCCAGAAGTTCGGCCCGGCTGGCAAAACCATCCGCCAAGGCGTCGGTCTGGGTCAATTGCTCAATCTCGGCTAACTGCTCCACTTTTGTAATCAATATTTTACCCAGTCCGGGTGTAAAACTGATTTGCCCAACGCTCACAATAGGCCGGGACCAGAAGCGGATTGTCTGACGTTTTTTGCCGGCAATGACCAACTCTACAAGATGTTTCTTCAACAGCAGCACAGGCGACGAGAATACCCTGAAATTCCACCTGCGTCACCGTGGCCGAGACGGGAAACTTGTGCGCGAAAGCGAATGCTTATTGAGACTGCGTCTCAATTGACTTCGCCCTTCAGCAGCCGTACTATACGGTTTATAAAGGAATGCCCTGCCATTGACTGGTTTTAGGACTATTTACCTTTTGCTTGAGGTAGTTTTCTCGATGCCCACCGATTCTGGAACAATTGAAAATATTGCCAACAAAGAATACCAATGGGGCTTTGTTACTGATATTGAGGCGGATTCGCTGCCCCGCGGCCTGACGGAAGGCACGGTTCGCGCCATTTCAAAGCTTAAAAACGAACCAGAGTTTCTTCTGGAATGGCGGCTTAAGGCCTTTCGCCATTGGCAAACCATGACCGAGCCAACGTGGCCGAACGTGCATTACCCTAAAATAGACTACCAGGACATTATTTATTATTCCGCGCCCAAACCTAAAAAACTGCTCAGCAGTCTGGATGAAGTGGATCCCGAACTGCTGAAAACTTACGCCAAGCTCGGCGTTCCGCTGCATGAACAGAAGATCATGGCCGGCGTAGCAGTTGACGCGGTGTTTGACAGTGTATCTGTTGCCACCACGTTTAAGGAAAAACTTGCGGAAGTCGGCATCATTTTCTGTTCGTTTTCTGAAGCGGTACATAAACATCCGGAACTGGTGAAAAAGTATTTAGGCTCAGTGGTGCCCTATTCCGATAATTTCTTCGCCACGCTTAATTCCGCGGTCTTTTCCGACGGATCGTTTTGCTACGTTCCCAAGGGCGTTCGCTGCCCGATGGAGCTTTCCACATATTTCCGCATTAACGCCAAAAATACCGGCCAGTTTGAACGCACGCTGATTGTTGCCGAGGAAGGCGCATATGTCAGTTATCTGGAGGGTTGCACCGCGCCTCAGCGCGATGAAAACCAGCTTCATGCCGCGGTTGTGGAACTTGTCGCGCTTAAAGGCGCACAAATTAAATATTCGACAGTTCAGAACTGGTACCCCGGCGACAAGGACGGCAAGGGGGGTATTTACAATTTTGTAACCAAGCGCGGAAAGTGCCTGGGAGATAGCTCTCGCATCAGTTGGACGCAGGTTGAAACAGGCTCGGCCATTACCTGGAAATACCCGAGTGTTATTCTGCAGGGCGACAACAGTGTGGGGGAATTTTATTCCGTCGCATTGGCCAATCACCGCCAGCAGGCGGATACCGGCACAAAAATGATTCATATCGGGAAAAATACCCGCAGCACCATTGTTTCAAAAGGTATTTCCGCCGGCCATGGCCAGAATACCTATCGCGGGCTGGTGAAAATTCTCAAGGCCGCCACTGGATCACGCAATTACACCCAATGCGATTCCATGCTGCTGGGCGACAAATGCGGTGCTCATACTTTCCCATATATAGAAGTTCGCAATACCAGTTCCAAGGCGGAACATGAGGCATCTACCAGCAAAATCGGCGAAGATCAGCTTTTCTATTGCAAGCAGCGCGGTATTGCTCTGGAGGACGCTGTGAACATGATCATCAACGGCTTCTGTAAGGAAGTTTTCAAGGAACTGCCTATGGAATTCGCGGTTGAAGCGCAGAAGCTTCTTGGCGTAAGTCTGGAAGGCAGCGTCGGCTGACCGGCGGAAAACAACGATTCAATGAACTATTCAATCATAAGGAACAGTCTTCATGGCAATGCTCGAAATTAAAGATTTGCACGCGTCCGTGGGTGGAAAAGAGATTCTTAAGGGAATCAGTCTTTCGGTCAATGCCGGCGAAGTGCATGCCATTATGGGCCCCAACGGCTCTGGAAAAAGCACTTTGGCATCGGTTCTGGCCGGCAGGGAAACCTATCAGGTTACCAGCGGGCAGGTGCTGCTAAACGGTGTGGATATTCTGGAAATGTCCCCCGAAGAACGCGCCTGCGAAGGTCTGTTTATGGCGTTCCAATATCCGGTTGAAATTCCCGGCGTCAGCACGGCTTACTTTCTTAAGGCGGCGGTCAATGCCATTCGCAAACATCGGGGACAGGAAGAACTCGATGCCATGGATTTCCTTAAAATGATCAAGGCAAAAATGAAACTTCTGGAAATGGATCAGAGCTTTCTGAACCGGTCCGTTAATGAAGGTTTCTCCGGCGGCGAAAAGAAGCGCAACGAAATTTT
>JAJZOA010000250.1 GCA_021852225.1 Planctomycetota bacterium | reverse complement strand
GGTGGGGTATATTGTCCGTTAAATTTCCCTGTTGCGCACAAAGAAAACAGGCGGTGCGCCCCTGACGGACCGCGAATTCCCGAAATTCGGCGGCAACGGCCGGAATGTCTTGCGGAGGCGCAACCGGCGCGCCGGCTGAAATCAGGTAATCCCCACGGACAATATACCCCACCAGGCCGTTATAACGGCGGGAAAACCAGCGGCGAACGGAAGGTGAAAGGATCTGCCAGCAAACCGCATCATGGCCGAAACGCTGGAGCAATGACAACGCCCGGCCGTCAACGCCGGATTGGAATGACCTTTCTGCCATGATATCGGGATTTTCCATGGGTGGAACTTTTATAGGACGATCCGCAAAGCATCGCTACCACGCGGACAACCCTGCCGCCGCTACGTAAGTTCGCGGTTGCGGAACATGGCCACTGCCAAGCTTAAGGCCGCGCCAATATAGCATAGGCCGTACACACACGATAACCCCACAAAACTCCAGATTTGGCCCCATGTGGGCTCATTGGCCACAAAATGCCCCGGCATGCTGAAGTTACGATAAACCAGGCAGGAATTAAGATCGAAATTGCTCAAATAGGGCAACAGGTAACTTACCCCTTCCGCCAGCCCCTGCCAGGGTGTGCCCATGTGCAGCAGCGATACATAGCGGGTAAGGTTGGCGACAATGTACAGCAGCACAATCACCGTCATGTTCAAAGCCAGGCTGAATCGCGTGGCAATCGCCGTGCTTACCGCCGCCAGCGTGCAAAGTTCCATGAACTGCAGGACAAAGGCCGGTATCATCGCCAATATGGCCCGGTCATTGTGCCAATACATCAGCAGCCGCTGCGAAAAATCCGCCACATCCAGACTGATGCGTTGATCGGAAAAATACCGCAGCCACGCACAGCCGCCGCCGATCAAAATGCACACAAACATGGTGACGAATATCAGGCATACCACGCCCAGATATTTGCCCAAAATCACCTGCCAGCGGGCGATTGGTTTGCTCATCAGGGTCAGCATGGTGCGGTTTTCGATTTCTTCATCAATCACCTTGCCGGTGGCGAACACCATAAGCACCAGGACAAACATCAGTGCGAAAGAAAGCGCCACATCCCGGTATAATTTGGTATCATCGCCAAACGTATAAAACGGAATAAATGTCGCAATCACAATTGCCGCAATCGCCAAAAAGAACACGATCAGCGTAAAAGGCTGCAGCAGCCCTTCATAATAGGTTACCCGCGTCAGGGCCCCCATCCGGCTCAGGCCTATCAGCGGCAGCACCAGGAATTCCATAACCCCGAAAATGCCCGCACTACCCGTAGCCACCATGAATATCACCAGCCACATGCGCAGCGTGTTGGCGGCATTGGCCACGTTGTTGGCATGATGCAGGGCCACCTTGCCGTTTTGTGTGCTCGCGCCGCCGGCAATCATCGCGGTTCGCTCCGCATTGGATGCCTGATGGTTGAACACCATGTACATGGTCACCGTGCCAATCAGCAGCACGCCCATGATGATCAGGTACACGATGGATGCTTTTCTCACCGAAAAATCCTTTTCACCAGGTCACACGCACCGGCGGCTCCAGACCCGTCGGCGGCTCAATTCGCTCCACTGTCCGACTGATGTAGCCGCGAAAATGATCCGCAACGTCAGCCAGCAGGGATTTTATTTCCGTTGCATCCCCCTCCACAATCAGTTCCACTTTGCCGTCCGGCAGATTCTTTACCGTGCCGCCCAGCGCATAGCGGAGGCCAAAGTCCACCGTCACCTGACGGAAACCCACTCCCTGAACACGCCCCGAATATAACACTACGCGGCGTTCTACACTCATTTCTTCACCCGGCGTCCTGATTTCCGCGGCAGTGGGCACCCGGAGCCTCTGCCGGAACATTCATTAGAATGAGTTTAGGGCCGCTTGCAAGCAGCGGCAACCCCGGCCGCAAAAAAATCGACCTTGAAAGGCAGCGGGCGACCGCGGCCGTATGACCCTTCCTTCGTTACCCACCGAACCATTCAGCGTTCGGCGCGGCACAGCCGCCTGTAACGCGCCAGCGCCATCAGCGGAAAATAGAGCCTATATAAATGATATTTCAGATAAAACACCCGCGGAAACCCGGTTCCGGTAAACCATGGTTCATCCCAGTTGCCGTCGGGATTCTGGTTGCTTACCAGCCAGGCGAGAGCCCGTTCCACGGCCGGGTCCCGGTGCCCCACCGCCATCAGGCCCATCGCACCCCACGCGGTTTGAGACGGTGTGCTCGGACCGCGCCCCTTTAATTCCGGATTGTCATAGGTTTGGCAGCTTTCACCCCAGCTGCCGTCCGGCTTCTGGCAGGATCGCAGCCAGTCCGCGGCACGGCGGATGAAACGCTGATCCATCGGTTCACCGATGGATCGCAAGCCGGTTAAAACCTGCCAGGTGCCGTAAATATAGTTCACGCCCCATCGGCCGAACCAGCAGCCTTCTTTTTCCTGTGTATCTTTCAGGAAGTTGACGGCTTTACGCACCGCCGGGTGCGTATTGGAAATGCCATTATGCCCCAGGCATTCCAGCACCCGTGCCGCAATATCCGGACAGGAGGGATCTTGAATCGCATTATGATCCGCAAAGGGGACATGTTCCAGAATCGGACGTTGGCGCGTGCGATCAAATGCCGCCCAGCCGCCGTCATCATTCTGCATGGCGAACAGCCAGTTAAGCCCGCGGCGGATGGCGCCTGCCGCGGAGGGTCCGCCGGTCCGCTTCAGCGCCATTACCACCATCGCGGTATCGTCCACATCCGGATAATGCGGATTGTTGAATTCAAAATACCAGCCGCTTGGTTCCACACCGGGGCAGTTTTTCATCCAGTCGCTGCCGGTGCGGCATTCCTTTTCCAGCAGCCAGCGATTCGTCCCGCGGGCCGCCGGATGATCTTCTGAAATACCCGCCTCCGCCAGGGCGTTTAGCGCAATGCCCGTGTCCCACACCGGCGACCAGCAGGGTTGAATACGGATGCTGTTTCCCTCTTGAATAAACAGGCCTTGCAGGTCTTTTTGAGCCTTGACGACCAGCGGATGATCATCCGCATAACCAAGGGTTTTAAGCACGATCAAAATATAGACCATCGGCGGGAAAATAGCGCCAAGCCCGTCGCACCCTTCCATATGTTCAATAAGCCATTTCTCCGCCTCCCGCAGCGCCAGCGGCCGCAACGGCGTAACCGCCGTCTTTTCATATCGCTTCAGTGAAAGGTCCAGCAGCAGGAACATTCCCCGCCAACTTCGCGGCAACCCACGCAGCCGGAAGGCCGGATTGCTCGCGGACTGCGGATCATTGAACAGCTCGGCAATTCCCAGTTCGGGGGGCAGTTTCCGCACGGGCCGATGCGCACTGACGATCGCCAGGGGCAAAATCATGGTGCGGCTCCAGGCGGAAACCGCATACAGGTTGAAATATATCCACTTCGGCAGCAGCACAATTTCCGGTGGAATACTCGGACAAGCCGAATAGCTGATCTGACCCAGTGCGGCGAGGTAAAACTTGCTGAAGCTGTTGCACTGTTCCGCGCCGCCGAGCTGGGCCACCACGCGACGCGCCGCCCGCATATGCGGCGCATTGACATCATCCCCCATCAGCTTCAGGGCAAAATAGCCCTTTACCGTTCCGCTTAAATCGCTGTTTCCACCCGGGAACATGCTCCAGCCGCCGTCCGCCTGCTGAATGCTCCGCAGGTAATTGGCGATCAGCGGCAGGTTCGGATCATTCTCCTGCTCAAGAAAAAACTTGAGCATGATATATTCCGATTCCAGAATACTGTCCCCCTGCAGCTCGCCCACCCAATACCCCTCCGGCTGATGCTTGCCCAAGAGACAATTAACAGCTGATTCCAGACTTCCGCTGATCTCCTCATCCGT
>JAJZOA010000235.1 GCA_021852225.1 Planctomycetota bacterium | reverse complement strand
GATAGGGGTTGGGCATGCCCGGTTCGTTTTTCACAAATTCCGGGTCATAGTAATATTTCAGACCCTGTTCGCGGACAAAATCGCGCAAAATCTGCACATTTCGGTGGCATTTGTCGTCCGCGGTGAAAATGTAGTGGTCTGGAATAATGACCACCCGTTCCTTGTCCCAGACCTTCGCCTGGCGTCCGAATTTTTCATGAAAAATACCGATGGTGCCGGGGCCGCACACATCGTGAGTCATCAGGACATCCACATCCACCCAGACGTTGTCGCCAGGGCTTACGCGGGCCTTGCCGGAGTGTTTCGCAAAGATTTTTTCCGTGATCGTCATTCCCGCCATGGGTTATGTTCTCCTGGGTTGGGGCTCAGCCGGCGGAAAGAAAGAGCGCTTCATTCGTTCTGTCATACGGTTCAGGAAATTTCCGCCTTGTGAACCGGCTGGTTATTATACGAGACAACCGGGTGGTGAATCAAAACCGTCCGGCAGGAATTTTCAGGCGGTACCCATAGCTTGAAGCCTGCGGCCACGCGACCGGTGAAAACTGCCGGGGAAATGGGGCATGTTATTTGCAGTACCCGAAATGTCCATGATGTTGTTTGACGATAGAAAATTGACTTTATGCAGGAGCATCCGTTGAAATCCATCCGAAAAGCGACTCGCAAATACGGAAAGCAACCCGATCGCCGCAAAATTGGCCAGAAAACTCTGCGGAAAATTCATGGGGATTATGGCCTTGCCGTGCTGGCGCGGCTGGACAATATAGCGCCGGACTTGAAGAAATGGATTATTGAATTCGGCTTTGGGGACGTTTACAGCCGTTCAGGGCTTAGCCCGCGATCGCGCCAAATTGCAACAATTGCGGCATTGGTGGCTCTTGGGCACACCGGTGATGAGCTGCGGTCTCACATTCAGGCAGGCTTGCGAACTGGCCTTTCGCGCGGTGAAGTGGTGGAAGTGATTATGCAGATGGCTCTTTATGCCGGCTTTCCCGCGGCGATCAGCGGTGTGAAGGCCGCCGAAACAACATTTGCCCAGCTTGATGCGACAAGTCACGCACAATGATCGCAACATGGATGGAAAAAGTGTGATGCACCTCGGATGGCGGCATCGCCAAAGAGTTGAACAAATCATCAGGGCGGAATAAGCTCTGGGACATGTTTATGGTTTTTATTGGAGAAACGATTGTGAAAAACCGCGATGCTTTTAATGTTGGAAGATTACTGGGCCTGTTCGCTTTTGTCGCGATGGCGTGGCTTTCGATGGCGAACGGGCAGTCGGCCGCCGCGGCACCGATTCGGATATCCTGCGTGGGTGACAGCATTACGTTTGGCATAGTGCCGAACCCGAAAAAGAACGCGTGGCCTGTGGTGCTGGGAAGAATTCTTGGTCATGGCTACCGCACCATCAACTGTGGTCATAGCGGCGCAACGATGCTGAAAAAGGGTGACCTGCCGTACTGGAAGCAGCGGGAATACAAACAGGCGATTGAATTTCACCCGAATATTGTGGTGATTATGCTGGGCACAAATGACACTAAGGCATGGAACTGGAACAAACATGGCAAGGACTTTACCGCAGACACTGAAGCCCTGATACGTGTGTTTCAGGCATTGCCAACACATCCGAAAGTGTATATCTGTTTTCCGCCAAAAGTTGTGAAGCCGGCCTATGGCATCAACGAACCGAATATGGTGCATGGCGTTATTCCGGCGATAAAAAAAGCCGCGCGGGCCACACATGTGGCGATTATTAACGTTTTTGGCAAGTTGCCCGGCAAAATGAAGTTTTATGACCATGATGGCGTGCACCCGAATATTCGCGGTGAAGCGGTAATGGCGCATATTATTGCGGCGGCGATTAAACCGACCAGCCGCAGGAAACAGTAATACGCCGCCGGTGGGGCGGAGCAGAAGGGAATTTTGGACAGTTGAACTGATGCAAGGGGCGGCGGCGAAAAGCCGGCGCCCCTTTTTTTTGGTTAGAGTTTGTCATGTTCAGCATAAGCCGTGTATGGCCGGACCTTGGCGGATATGACTCCGGCCGGCGCGCCTTGGGAATGCAGGCTCAGCGTGATGAAATTAGACTGGCCCGAACCGAATTTCAACCAGCATTCCGGCAGAAAGAAATATTTTTGGCCAGCGTGCTGCCAATGGCGACCAATGTTATAACCATTGAGGAAAATAAAGCCGTTGCCATTTGCCTGTAATTCCAGACACCATGGAACCCAGACGCCACGGGACGGTTCGGGGAGCGTAAAGGTGAGCCGGTGCCATGTCAGCAAGGCGGCGGGGTCAGTAGCCGGAGTGGTTTGCGGCAGCGTTTCATGTCGCCAGCCGCACGCGCAAAAGGCCGGGCTGGCCCAGCTTTGCGAAATTCCACCGCTAAGGGACGAAAACTCCATATCTGAACTGGACTGGCCGACAGGACGCCACGGCCCTTGGATTCGAATATTGCCAATACCGCCAGTGCCCCCGATGTTGTGGACCACAATAGCGAGCGTATTGCGGCCAGGTACCAGCACGTCCTGGGCCTGAAATGTGTAGGGGACGGCCCAGCTATCGGTGTGGCCCAGCAGTTGGCCATTAAGGAAGACGACACCCCGGTCATCCACACGGCCGAGGGACACCATGGTGTTTGGGGAATGGAGTTGCGCAGCAGAGATATTAAAATGTGTGCGGAATACAGCGGTTTGTCCCGGTGTAAGCTGTGTGGCATTGATGGATCGGGCCGACACCCGCTTCCAGGTGGAATCGTTGAAGGTCGGGTGTATCTGGGCAAGTCGTTCGGGATGGCGGAAATCGGGAATCAGACTCATGCGCCACTCGGGGAGTTGCTGTGCAAGCAGCGGCGGTTGAGCGATATCCAGGTCGGTAACGCCATAAACATCTTCCATGCCGGACCCGCCATTGGAATGGCCGTTATCCTGATACAGCAGTTCAAGCTCGTTTTCCCCGACTTTCGCGCGTCCAGCGAGATCAATCTGAATTTCGCCATTGACGTCGGCTTTGCGATCGAGCACATAACCATTGATGCGCGCGACGATGCTTCCGCCCCCGCGGACCACGACACGGGCGATTGGCGGTTTGCCTTGAAGGTCGGCTTCGGTGAGCCGAACGGTGCGGCGATAAAAAACCGCACGGCTGTCATATACACCAAGATCGGCAAGCGTCTGGCCGATTTTAATGGGTTGCCAAGCCAAGGCTCCGGGGTCTACCGCCCAGCGCACCTCGGAAATGGTAACGGGCTGAGGCAGCTTGCCGGGGCGTTCAATGGGGGCGGTCTGTTCGGGAAGCCACACGCCACTGTCAACGCCGGTGCCGGCGGGAACAAAGAATATTTTTGATCCGAAAGGCTCCAGATTGTAATGAAAACTGACCGCCTGGGAATTCGGGCCGGATGTGCGAACATGCGCGGTGCCGTGGCGCGACTGGCTGGTATTCTGGCTGCGGATAAAGAAATAGCGGGCGCCATCTTTTGCCTGACGCAACAGGACGGAGACATCTTTTGATCCCGTGGCGGCGCGCACTGGCACCGTGGTGGCGCGACAAAGAGCCGAGCCGTGAATTTTCAGCATATCCGCAATAGCGCCAACCCGCTGGAATTTCTCGCCTACACCGCCGCACTCGCGAATGGGGCCGCTGTAATCATAGGAGGTTGCGACTCCCTGGCCGGCGCGACCATCAAGATTTGTACCGCCAAAAAGCATGTAATAATTGGTGATGGTATCGCCGTGGGCGAAAACAAAAAGTGTCAGGTTGTTAATTTGTGCCGGACCGCATCCATGTACATACAAATCCGCATCAGGCACAAGTGCCGGGGCCTGCCCAACATTGGTAAACCAGCCGCCCTGAAGTTCGGCAGTCATGCGCGGGGCGTGGGGCTGCGCATGGCCGTTGCCGTCGATGGAA
>JAJZOA010000126.1 GCA_021852225.1 Planctomycetota bacterium | reverse complement strand
TCTCGTAGGACTTGCCAGCGTGCTGGGTGTCCCGCTTGGCATGTTGTGCGGCATTTACATGGCGGAATATGCCGGCAAGGGCTGGTTTACCTATCTGGCCCAACTGGTCATGGATTTGCTGGCCGGCACGCCGACAATCCTACTGGGTGTCATCGCCTGGCAACTGGTCGTGGTTCCCATGCACGAGCAATCCGGATGGTCGGGAGCTTTGGCTCTGGCGTTTATCATGGTTCCCATTGTTGCTCGGGCTTCCGAAGAAATGTTGCGCCTTGTGCCGCACCCGCACCGCGAAGCCTCGGCGGGATTGGGGGCATCCAAAACGCAAACACTTTTTATGGTCATTCTGCCCGCCGCAAAAGCTGGTATTACAACCGGCATCATGCTGGCGATTGCCCGTGTCGCGGGCGAAACGGCACCGTTGCTTTTTACCGCGTTGGGAAATGATCAGGCGGTCTATAACCCCAGTCAGCCCTATCCATCGCTGACGTTAAAAATATGGCAGTACTCCCAGTCCGCTGAGCTGTCCTGGCGGCATCAGGCCTGGACTGCCGTGCTCGTGCTGGTCACAATGGTGCTGGTATTTACCGCCGCTGTGCGTTTTACCGTCCGGGGCCGCAAGATCAATGTCGTCTGACAGGTCCCCTATTTGTTCCACCGTTGCAGCACCTTGGCTCCGATTTGTCGGGCTTGGCGAAAGCGCTTCAATGTGACGGTACGATTCACCACATACTGTTTACCGTTAATTGTTATGCGGTGGGGCTGACGACCTTGGGGCAGCGGTTCGATGTTGATCCAGTCAAGGAGCATTTTCTTCAACCCGGGCGAGGGTGGCATATTCCATAATTCGTGCAGAATGGAGAGTTCCACTGTTACGCTCTGATCCATCAACAGTCGGTGTACCAGCCAAACGCGTTCCGCGCCGTGCAATTTTGGCGCAATAACCACGGCTCGTAATCGCTGGGCCGGCCTTTGTGACATCGTCAGTCGCATGAGTTCCACATCCTGTCTGCGGAATCGCGCCCAGTTAAACATGGCTCGACTTTGTTGCGGCGGAAGTTGTGCAATAAGGTAAATCCAGCGCGACATCGCCGCGTTAAAATTCATGATCTGCAACAATTGCTTCTGCCATGGCATCGCCGACGCCACCTTAATGACCGTGCGGTACTCTGCCGCCAGTGCGGCTTTCACCGGTTTTGCTGAAGCGTGATGGCTTTCCAGATTGGCCATGGCCCGGGAAAAACCCCGCATTCCGGCGCGTAGCGCCGCCATATCGGCTTTGGAGCTTTCATGCTGCACCGGTGCTGCCGCAGTGGAAGCGGCGACAGTTTTTTCCATCGACACGGCATTTCCCGCCTTGGCTGGAGCGATTGCTGTGGGCTTCCAATGCGCCAGTAACGTCGCGGCAAATCTCCGCGTATCGGTCAAATCGGTTTGCCGGTTCATTCGATATAGTGCCGGCACGGAATTGACCGCCTCACGACCAAATAGAAACAGTTTCCATTGGCGGTGATTTCCACCCCCCCCCAGATGTTTCTCTGTTGCCCAGCGCCGGAGAATCACCATGTCCGCGGCCGTCGGCTGCCGTTGAAACAGTGCCGCCATGACCGAAAACCGCACCCAAAAAATGTGATCATTCAACAATCGCTCCATGATTGCATCGGCAAATGGTCCGGGTAAGGTCGCCAGAGAGCGTATGGCCGCAACGCGATGGATAGACCATCGTGAAAATGCCTTGTTGACAACAGATAAATGGGTGTCCCTCAGGCCCCAGTTGAACATGGCCACGCGCTGATTGCGCGGAAATGTCATCACCGCCGCCGCCCATCGCCCGAGTTGCGCATTGTACTGCAGCGCATCACATAACAGTGTCGGGTTCTGGCGACCGTCCAAGGCCGCATAGTCACTTAGTTGCCCCAATTCTCCGGCCAGCGCCTGCTCAATAACGGCGGTTCGCGTTATCCGGCCGGTACCCGGTGGTACCGCATGATTCAACGCTTTTTGATACGTGGCAACTGCGGAATCCGGCAGGCTGTATACCGTGCGCATAACGGGCCACAGCCAAAGGGCCAGTATCACCAGCACAATGGGTATAATCACCATCGCCGCGGATAACACCCAGGATTTTTCTTCCTCGATTCGACGCATTGTCACTCCGTCGACATAAGCAATGCCGTTACTTGGTAGATTCCGCCATTGCCAAAACAATTTTCCAATATTCCTCCGGCACCGGCATAACCGACAGTCGCCCCAATCGTGGCAGCTCCCACTGTGCCAGTCGCGGTTGCGCTTTCACGGTGGCCAGCGTGACCGCAGAGCTCAGTTTTGCACCGGCCCTGATATCCACTACCGCCTGTTTGTCGCTGCCTCCATCCGGGTCGGCGTATGCATCGGACACGGCTGTAGCCAATCCCACGATGGCTTTTTCCGCCCCGGTATGATAAATCATCAGGCTATCGTTCTTTTTTATCTGTCGCAGATATTTCAGCGCCAGATTATTGTTGACGCCGTTCCAGATGGTTTTGCCGTCGCGCACAAGATCATCAAAGCTGTAATCATCGGGTTCGGTTTTCACAAGCCACTTGGCCATGGATTTGCTCCTTGCACTTATAAATTACAATTAAATTTACCACGCCACCGGCGGTGCCCCCGCGCGATGAAAGGCAATGCTCACGGCTCTATCGACGGCGGTTTGGGTGCCTGCGGATTGGTATTGGCGGATGGACCATCGCGCGGCGGCCGATTTTGTCCCTGGCGCTGCTGGGACTGCTGGGAGCCGCGATTGCCACGATTTTTGCCGCCGGCAGTGTTGTTGGCATTGTTGCGTTGCGGCGGACCTCCGGCGTTCCGCGAGTCTCGACGTGGTTGACTTTGCGGTGTGCTATTTTGTGGCCTGGCAACAGGGCGACCGGGGCCTTGGTCCGGTGGCTTGCGGGTTTCCGGGCTGCGGCGCGGCAATTCCGGGGCGGCAGTCTGTCCATCACCGGGAAACTGCATCGCCCGCCCACTGGAATTCAGGGGCTTGGCGAGATCAAAGGCCTCAATACTCTCCATCGGCACCGCCGCCTGATTGCCGTTGTCATATTCCAGCAACACCAATTGGGTAAGAATTTGTCCGTCCAGCACCCATGCTTCCCCATCAGCGGTGCGAACGCGCGAATGTTTCCGGGGCAAACGTTTGCGCAAATCCTCATAGGTTTCATCTTCATAACGCAGGCAACACATTAATCGTCCGCAGCGGCCACTGATTTTCGCGGGATCCAGTGTGGCTTTCTGCACTTTAGCGGCGCGCATGGAAATGGGTGTAAGCACTTTGAGAAATTGCTTGCAGCAACAATGCTGGCCGCACTTTTCATAATCCGCCACGAGTCGGGCCTCATCGCGTGCGCCCACCTGCCGCAGATCAATGCGCGCATGAAGCTGATGCGCCATATCCCGCACCAGAGACCGGAAATCCACCCGATGCTCACTGATAAAGTAAAAAATAACCTTTTCGCCGCCAAGCAGAAATTCCACATCCACTATTTTCATCGGCACGCGGTGTACTTCCACCATGCTGCGGGAGATTTTCAGGTATTCACCGCGCTGACTGTCCAGTCGCTGCTGTTCGGCAATATCTTGCGCTGTGGCCACGCGCAGAACCCGGCCACTGTCAGAAAATGGAAAATCTTTGCCACCGGATTGATCAATGTAATCCAGAAGTCTGTCGCGCGTGATGGATTTGTTGCAGCCGCCGTTACCGCATACCGTTGTCAACATCTCCGCCATCTCCACGCCTCGGTTCGTGCGTACCACCATGCGTGACCCGCACCCCACCTTCTCCTTGACCTCACTTTGAAATTCACCGATCAGTTTCAGGTAGCCATAACGTACAACCATTGTTTTTGGTGGCGGCGGGGGGGGGACCACCGGATCCAAC
>JAJZOA010000089.1 GCA_021852225.1 Planctomycetota bacterium | reverse complement strand
AATCAGAACCACTGCCCGATCGCCGGCGGAGGGTACCAGCCGATTTTGTCCGCCCGCGCCGCAGGGTGTTCAATCGTTACCATATCCCGGCCGATATAAGCCGTGGGATTGCGGAAGTTTTCCAGTATTCATCGAAATTGTCACCCGTGCTTTGTCACAGCAACATTTCAGGAAGATTACCTCGCGAAAGATATGCCTGGAAACATCAAGATTCTTTGCCGACCCTCCCATAACTGTTGTGACCGAACACTGGAGCGCCCCGGCGAATTGTGAGTATCCGCATGATTTTATTAACGGTTGGCCCGGCGGTTATTCAACGGTCATGCGAAATCAATGTTGTGGGGAGTGGAATCAAGCGTCAGGGTGTTCTGGTAGATGAGATTTTCAAGCCATGAGCCGACGCATAGTGGTGCTGCCGGGTTTTGATTGTCTCTTAAAAGCACGAATGGCCAAATTTGGAATGAAAGTCCACCATCCGGATGAGGATGGCGTTTCACGATCATCAGTATCCCGCGCAATGCCACTACGCGATGACGGACGATCGCGCGGCGCATCTCTTGGGCCATGAATTTGACAGCGCTCTGGTAACCGACGGCTGTACCGCCTGCAATCGTCAGACATGCTGGATCCATATCCAAAGACGTTGCCGGGAAACGCTCGGGCAGATTCAATTGACCGATCCGCCGATTCGGGTGCCACTGGCCATCGGATTCTGCCGCAAACTCGCCGAACCAGCCGCCGACGCTTATGCATATAATATGTGGTTGTATATATCTCAATGCCTATGAATAAGGGTCAAATGGTTACATTCCATTGCCTCTGCGCTTCCGCCTCCCGGCGGATTGTGATAGGATTATCACGTGGTAAACGTCTATGTTGAGACGAATGTATCCAGCAGGGTTACCGCCGCAATACTGTGTCGTTCTTCGCGAAGCTGCGCAGCCCGACCATATGGCTGAATTGCTCGTCCAGCGATCATTGAATCAATAGAGGAAAAGAACATGTCGACAGGGAGTAATGGAATCGTGCATTTAAGCAGCACGCGCAGCGTCAGCGAGGTGCTGGAGCGTCTGCTATCGATCCTGCGGGCGAAGGCCGTAACCGTGATTGCCGTCGTTGACCATAGCGGCGAAGCAGCCAAAGTTGGCATCCATATGCGCGATACCAAACTGGTCATCTTCGGCAACCCGAAGGCGGGCACGCCGCTGATGATCGCTTCTCCTGACTGTGCAATCGATCTTCCATTAAAAATACTTGTCGCGGAAGATGAGTATGGGAGCACACGGGTGAGCTACAACAGCACGGAGTATCTTCGGGACCGCTATGGCTTGACGCCGGAACTCGTAAGGAACATCACTGTAATTGAGCAGATTGCCGCAGCCGTGGTCAATCCGTGAACCAGAATCAACCGCAACTGGAATCCGATATTTTCCAGCGGGTCCAAGACAATACACGCTTGAATATCCGGGGACTGAATATCCGGGGAAGGCCACCGGTCGCCTTTTTCAAGGGAATTAACCAGCATCAACAGATTTCGACCATTGCCACACACATCCAGATTTCCACGCCCCCTGCGGCGGATGACGTGGGATGAATAAAGCATTAAAATTCAGCGCATGAATAAATTCCAGTCCAAACCCCCTGTCCGGCTGCAGACCACCACGCTTTGGGAGTATCCCTCGCAGGATTATGGTCGCCAGCCGCATGGGGACAAGGACTATATCGGTGCCACGCCGGCATGGGTCATCTGGAACCTTCTGCAGCGTTATACCCGGGAAAATGATACGGTCATGGACCCAATGTGCGGCAGCGGCACCACTCTGGATGTGGCACACGAACTGGAGCGAAAGGGCTTGGGGTTTGACTTGGTGCCGCGCCGCGCAGATATCAAGCAGGCGGACAGCCGGCAGATTCCGCTGGCAGCGGCCACCGTGGATTTTGTGTTTATAGACCCCCCCTATTCGACCCATGTGGATTATTCCGACGACCCCCGCTGTATTGGCAAACTGGACGCCAACGAAAAATCCCCAAAACCGTCCGGACAAAATGCTTACTTCATGGCCATGAAGCAGGTCTTCGGCGAGTGCGTCCGCGTTCTTAAACCACGCCGGTACATGGCGGTGTACGTGAGCGATTCCTTTAAAAAAGGCCGTCCCTTCATGCCCATCGGCTTTGAATTATTCGGCCTGCTTCGCCCCCTGGCCGAACCGGTCGACATCGTGGCCGTCGTGCGGCACAACAATAAACTGGGCCGCAGCCACTGGCACAGTGCCGCGATTGAAGGGAATTTTTTCCTTCGCGGATTTAATTATCTGCTGATTTTCAAGAAAACCGACTGATCGCGACCTTTTTGCATGCCCTTACACCGGAACTGCTCTGTACATCTGAAGGATGCCCATCTGGAGACCTGCTTTACAATTTGGGGATTTAAAGGTACCGCCATTGGCGGCAGATTATTATGCACTGGCCAGCGGCCAACTCCGGCGGCTACAATGCATGCCTGCCGGTGGATTGTCCGCCGACCCGACTGATTCACATGACCAGCGTGCAGCGCCCGCTGGAGAGGCAACCGACTCCTTATGACCGATTCGCAACATCAACCCGCTCAACCGCTTCCCGGCCAAACTCCATTGGCGGCAGCCAAACCGGCCGATTACAAGGCCACCTTAAACCTGCCGCAGACCGCCTTTGATATGAAAGCCAACCTCACCGCGCGCGAACCGGCCATACTGGCGACATGGAAAGCGGAACATCTGTATCAGCGGATTCGCAACCGGCCGCACCGGCTGGGAAAATGGGTTCTGCATGACGGGCCACCGTACGCCAATGGCGATATTCACATGGGCCACCTGATCAACAAGGTGCTTAAGGATATTGTGGTCAAGTTCCGCACCATGGAAGGATATGACGCTCCCTTTGTGCCCGGCTGGGACTGCCACGGCCTGCCGATAGAAAGCGCGATCCAAAAGCAATTAGGTCCAAAAATGCGCGAACTTTCCCCGGACGATATTCGCCACCGCTGCCGCGACTATGCGTTGAAATTTGTCGCGCAGCAAAGCGAATCGTTTGAACGGCTGGGGGTGATGGGGTCGTTTGACCGGCCATATCTGACACTGGACCCGCGCTATGAAGCCGGCGTGCTGGATGTTCTTGCGGACTTGCTAAACAAGGGGCTGGTGTTCCGCCAGCGCAAACCGGTGCACTGGTGCACATTTGACCAAACCGCTCTGGCCGAGGCGGAACTTGAATATGCCAATCGGAATGATACGTCTATTTTTGTAAGATTTAATCTGGTGCCGGGCGCGTGGCCGGACGCCTGGGGATCGCCGACGGCGATGGAAAATCCCGCCAGTGTACTGATCTGGACCACCACGCCCTGGACGCTGCCCGCCAACCGCGCCGTCGCGATCCATCCGGAACATGAATATGTTTGCGTTCGCTTTGAACAGGCCGGTCCGAAAGCGGTCATAGTGGCCCGCAAACTCGTCGAACCGGTCATGACCCGTGCCGGCATTGCTGACTATCAGATTTCCGGCGGCATTACCGGCGCGGAATGGTGCGCCATGCACCCGCAATACCATCACCCGCTGGAAATAAACCGGCTGGCACCGGTCGTGTTGGCGGATTACGTTACGCTGGAAGATGGCACCGGCCTGGTGCATACCGCGCCGGGTCATGGCACCGAAGATTATTTAACCGGCCGCCGCGCCGGCCTGGAGGTCTACTGTCCCGTGCTGCCCGACGGCCGCTACGACCAGACTGTTCCCGAATTTCTGCGCGGCCAGACCATCTGGAACGCCAATCAGGAAGTGGTAGAGAAGCTCGCCGAAACAGGGCTGTTGTTTTTTAAGCAGAATTTTGACCACAGCTACCCGCATTGCTGGCGTTGCCGTAAACCGACTATTCTTCGCTTTTGGACA
>JAJZOA010000142.1 GCA_021852225.1 Planctomycetota bacterium | reverse complement strand
GACGTTTTACCGACATAAAATAGACTCCGAAAACTCGGAAAAAACTACCTTAGCAGCGCGCCCAGTTTTTGGGGAGTATTACAGCCCTCATGTCTGAGAAGAAGTCGCTGGAGGAGGTTCTAACGAGATCACAAAGAGGCCAGTGCCTGTGGCTCGAACCGGTGCGAAACTGGATAAAAGACGCGTCATTGCTTGCGAAAGTCACAATCAATGACGATATAAATGCGAAAAAAGCAAGCCTTCAAAAAAAATCCGGCTCGGACCTCTTTCTTAAAAACCGCCGTGTCGAATTTACCGCCGCAAAACCATTACGCTTCGCTCCGCGAAGCGCGGCTGAATTTTTCCGAAACTGACCTAAGTTTTATAGCTGCGAATATCAGCGACTGCAATGGTAATCATATAGATTGGTCTTGACCAACCTGGCCGTATTGCAAATCAGAACTGGATAACGAATTTCACCGGTACCAGACTATCTTGCCGGCCGGACTTTTAAGGGCTTTTTAATCAAGGCCCGCTGATCAAGTAACTTAAATTCGGAGGGAGTCATATGTGTGAGCCGTTGAAACAACGTCGCAAAATATTTAGGGCTTGAAAAATGCATCTCGTAAGCGACCTGTTCCACGCTTTTACCCTCCAATAAAAGCAACTTTGCTTTGGCAATTCGCACACGGTGAATTTCTTCCAGGGGAGAGCGGCCAACCAGATCAAAAAACCTTTTTTCCAATCGGCGGCGGTTACCCGGCACTTTCTGCACAAGTTCCTTCACGCTTATGTTGTCCAGTGAATGGCCGCGAATATATCGGACAGCCGCGGCAATCTGGGCGTCCGGAACGTGGAGGATATCCGTTGATTGCCTGGTCACGACGCGCAGCGGCGAAATGAATGTTTCCGAGGGCGCTGCGCCGTTGTCGGCGAACATTTGTGCCAATACGCCAACCGCCGCCCGCCCAACCTGCCGAAAGCCGGGCACAATGCTGGAGACCTGCGGATGCGCCAAATGACAGAGCAAGTCGTCGTTATCTACTCCCAGTACGGCAATTTGTTCCGGGACATTCCATGCCGTACCTGCCAATTCCTCGAGCAACTCAGTTGCGAACAGATCATTGGCGGCGAAAATTCCAACAGGAAATTGCATCGACGCGATCCAGTCGCGAATGCCGGCCCTCCAGTTCCGCTTTCCACGGTCATAATACGGAACATGCAGTGACGATTTGCGCTTCCGTTCTTGCGGGCGTGGGGATACACGCAATGCATCTTCAAACCCGGCGCGGCGTCGGCGGGAATACTCGAAATACTCCTCACCAAAAAACGCGAAATGCTGGAGTCCAAGGTTTTGAAAATATTCAGCCGCCAGGCGTCCCACGGCCACGTCGTCGCTGGAAATCGACGGCCATATTGGTCGCTCATCGAACGGGTACAATTCAATTTTGAGACATGGGATTCGCTCAAGCACACTCCGAAGAGTGCAGGTGGGGCTTTTATCATCATTCAAAAGCAGGTTCTCATAGATGATCGCATGCGGCGCAAAGGATAGTATATCACCTTGCTGGCGACGCCCGCCGGGGTCGTCCATCCGCGCGAACAGTTGTAACCGCCATCGCTGGGGGCTTCGCCGTCGCCGAGCGTCTGAATCGCCAAAGCCTTGATACGGCGCAGCGGCATTCAAGATGCCCCGCATCGTCTCCCGCGCATAGCCGTGTTGTACGTTCAGACTCAAAGCAATCCGGATGGTTGTACAATCGGGCATGATGGCAAACTTTCTAGCAGACACGACTCAATTGTCTGGATTTATACCCTCATGAAAGGGCCTTTACAATTCACGAATGGGTGGCCATAAGTATCGGACATCCATCCATCAGGCCCATCGCAGTATTCGCGGTTTCACCCCATAATCCGCCTGATTCGGAAATGTGTATCGCCCCAGCGTGAGTTCTAGAACAGCGTCTGATTGCCGGTGACCATGCGACAGGCTTTCGCAAAATCATACCCCATTGCCGCAAGTTCGGGTTGTGAATGAACTTGTTATATCTAGACTATAGCATGTTGAGAAAAAAATGCGGAAAATGCCCGTGTTCTTGACGGGTGCCCCATTTTTACGCCGCATGTTGCGGCCAACCCGTTTATCCATCCGGCTGATGGATGTCACAATTCGCTTCCGCAGGGAGCCAAAGGAGTATGTATATGAAAACTGCACCGATTCTGGTATTGCTGGCGGCTGCCGCCGGGGCGTTGGGTCTGATATCTGCATCAGCCCGCGCCAGTCTGACAACAACCCCGGTCACTACCGCGGGAACCTATTCCTACAATTATTCTCCATATGATGGGGTATCCGTAAATGGTGGACCGGCCTCCGGCACGTCAACCACTATTCCAACGGCCGCCAACGCCAGTAGTGCCGACCTGTATGTGCAGGTGGGCTTCATCGCGGGGGGCACCTATGGCGTCTCCAATGCCACCACCAATTCCGACACGATGACCTGGGATTTTCAGACGGCCCCCGGACTCGCATTTGGCTCGGGATTTACCTTTTCCGCCGGCGGTTTGAACAACGACACAAACAGTACCATGACTGCCGCCTACAGCACGAATAACGGCGCGACTTATACCACGTTTTTTAACAACAATAATAAATCGCAAGGTCTGGATTCAACACAGTTTGTCTCCGGAGTGAATCTGACGGGAACAACGCAGCTTCTGGTGCAGTTTACCCTGCAGGACTCTGCCGCCAACCAGGCCGCCTTTTTCTGGGGTAGCACCGACCCGATGGGGCGGGCATTTATACTTTCCGGAAACGTTGTGGCCACTCCGGAACCTGCGACACTGGCCCCGTTTGCAGCAGGCGCTGTCGGCCTGCTACTGATCGCCCGTCATCGTAAATTAGCCCGATGACATGGGGCGGCATGACGACTGTTTTGGCGTTGTGTGAAGCATGACAGCCGGGATGCCATTTTACCGAACAAAGCACTCCCTGGCGGGTTGGCAGGGGATTCCCACCAACCCGCCTGTGGTTAAACCTGTGGCCATTGCTGCTTGAACTGATGCAAAGGGTGGAATATGCAATCCAATTCGAAACGATTTAACGGCTTTACACTTGTTGAACTGCTGGTCGTCATTTCGATTATCGCCCTTTTGATAAGTATGCTGCTTCCGGCGCTGGCCAAAGCCAGAAGCCTGGCGGTCCGCATGCAATGCGCCTCAAATATGCGGCAGATCGGAATCGCAATGACCGAATACGCCGATGAATACGACGGGCTGTATCCTCTGTCAGATACCGGGAACTGGCCCTTCGGAAATTTCGCCGCGTATAACTTCAACGGCACTTGGGCGAACTATCCGTATTGGGGCTTTGGCATGCTTTATTATTCCTCATTCGGCGTTCAGGGCAACAACATGCTTAATCCGCGGCCCGGAATTCTCAAGCCGACGCCTCAGGGCGTCTCGATGATATTTTCTACTCAGCCGGGGGCATTCAGCCAGAGCGCATTTGTCCCGTCTTCTGACTACAACAGCAATGGAATTTTGGACAACTGGACCAATATCATGAGCGGTTACTCGTATTGGCTTGATAGGGGAAAGGACTGGCAGTTAACCGAAGATATGGCCGGTTATCAGGCAGAGCAGCAAGGAGGGAATGGCAACACAATTGAATTGTCGTACATCTATCTTCCCGCCTACAACGCCACCAATCACGTTCCCGCCGCCAGCCCGCGATCCAATCCTGGATCCATATTGGTCACCGATAACGTTCTTTTCACCGACCAAAGAGGCGTGAGTGGACTGACGGGATTCGAGGCTTCGGGCCCAGGCGTACCGGATTCAAATCATGTCAGCGGTAACGCAGGCCATAATTTACCCAGCGGATCTCACGAGCTTTACAATGACGGCGCTGTGGTGTGGGTGCCCATGTCGCAAATCAAGCCACGGATGCAGATTCAGGCCGGATTGGTCATGGGCTGGTAACTGCCGGCGGGATGGTGTGGCAGCTTGTTTGTTCAATCCGCCAGATTGGGCCTAAGGTCGCAATTCGATCTGTCTTAACGATGGCAATTCGGCCGTTGGTCGCGGGCATTTGCAAAATGACAAAGCCTATTGGATGGCCGGACGAGAGCCATTACCATTGGTTCGACACATATTGGCCATTGTTTTTCTCGCGTCGACATGGTCTAATTCTCCGTTGCACAATTATTGAGTTTCAGCACGCAGTTGCGGACACTTTGGAGCAATCATGTCGTATTCCAGCCGTATTATCGAAACTTCAATCCAGCGCTCAATTGTGGCTTTTTTTATATGTCTTGGTATTGCCTCTATGACGGCTCTTATGTCGCCAGGCGACTTGATGGCATTTAATGCGGCGTCGGCCAATCTGATCGCCAACGGAGATTTTTCCGCCAATGCCGCCCAATATGTGAATGCTCCGGGGTATTCAAAAAGCCCCAACCCGGTCGCTCCGGCATACTGGAATAACCGCAAAAATATAAATGCCGGCATCAACGGACCGGATACCCACACCAGTAATCCTTTTGTGCCGGGGAATACAACCGGCGTCCGCGATTTTGCGCTTTTGCAAAGCACCGGAACTGCCATATCCCAGACAGTCAAGACGTCTGCTGGCACAGCGTATACCCTTTCGTATTCCGCCGCGGCCCGCGCCAGCGATGTTCCCTCCAATCGTGACAGCCTTAAATTGCGCATAACAGACGCTGCCAGCGGGAAGCGGATCGCCGTCGCGATTCCAGCTATTACCCAGTCGGCATTCCACACATTTCAATTACATTTCAGGGCCAGATCAAATTCCACCATCATTCAATTTCTAAACAACAATCCAGCCAGCGCGCTTCCGGGCGGTACGGTGGATGTATCCAATGTACTCCTTGTTCCATCGTCGGGTGTACCGACCGTTGCGACAGTGGCTGAAGAATATTCGCCCATTGGTCTGACCGCCGGTCAGATCAACCAACGCGCAGACGCCTTGTTGCGGCGCATGACATTGACGGAAAAAATCCAGCTTCTTTCCGGGCTGCATGGTGTCCAGCGGCTTGGCGTTCCCCCCATCCGATGGAGCGATGCAACCAATGGCGTGGTGGATTGTGGACCATCGACTGCCTACCCGGCGGCTTCTTGTATGTCCGCTGCCTGGAGTCGAAAGCTGGCGAAACTAGAGGGGCGTCACATCGGTTTGGACGCACGCGGCAAGCAGGTAAATATTCTGCTCGGGCCTGGCGTCAATATACTGCGCCAGCCCCAAAATGGCCGCAGCATGGAATATATTGGCGGCGAAGACCCCTTTCTGGCCTCACAATTAGTGGTGCCTTATGTTCAGGGACTGCAATCAGAAGACGTGGCGGCGTGTGTGAAGCATTATGTTGGCAATGAAATTGAAACCATGCGGCCATGGATCAACTGCATCATAGGTCGGCGGCCTTTGGAGGAAATTTATCTGCCTCCATTCCGCGCTGCGGTTCGCCAGGGGCACGCTTGGGCACTGATGACAGCCGCCAACTGGGTCAATGGCCACTATGCCGGTGCCAATGCGTTTATCCTGACCACCGTTTTGCGCCAGCAGTGGGGATTCAAGGGAATGGTCATGACCGACTGGTGCGGCGCCTACAACACGCTGCACAGTTTGCGGGCCGGCTTAAATGTGGAAATGCCCTCCGCCAATGCCTACTCTATTGCCAACGTCACCAGTCTTCTGAATCAGCACAAAATATCCATTGATTTAATCAATCAACGGGATCGCCAGATTTTACGGATGATTGTGGCCATGGGTTTCAATGATCCCAAGAATCCCTTTGCCAATCGGCCCGCCAATACGGCAGCGGATGGCGCGGTCGTGAATCAGGTGGCGGCTGAAGGAACGGTCCTGCTGAAAAACCAGAATCATCTGCTTCCGCTGACGCAATCCAGAAATTTAAATGTGGTCTTTATCGGACCATGGGCGACCCGTACAATAACTGGTGGTGGGGGAAGTTCACATGTTACACCATCCGTGACGCCGATAAGTCTGTATAACGCCGTCAAACAAGTGGCCGGAGCACACTCGCATCTTGCGGCCATCCCATGGAATGATGCATATAAACGTGTATGGGGAAAGGGATTGCTGACCACACCCGACGGCAAGCCGGGAGTGGTGGCGGATTATTACGCCAATGGCGGATTTGGCGGCCAACCGCAGCGCATTATTCAAAGCAATATTTCACTTAATCCGCAAGCTTTGGTCCCCGGTAAGTCGGCAGGCGAGACGGTCGGCCGCCGCGGCGCGAATTTGATGCAGGCGGTGACCCGATTGACCGAGCACGCCGGCAACGGCAGTCAGCCAGTCAGTGTGGTCTGGAAAGCGGCAATTCATCCGCGGACTACTGGTCTGTACAGTTTTGCCTGTGCGGTGAACGGTTCGGGGGAAGTTTATCTTAACGGCAGACGCATTATTGATCTGTGGCTGCCATTCTGGCAAAACCCCGCCCAGCCGCTTAAAGGCGCACTGACCACGCTGCGTCTTCGCGCCGGCCATACTTATCAGGTGCGGGTGGTATACCGCAGCTTTGGCGGCAAGCCCGCGATGATCGGGTTCGGCTGGATTCCGCGTAAAAGTATTCATCTGTTTACGGCGGCACAGCACCTCATGATTCGTCAGGCCAGCGTGGTCATTGCCTGCATGGGTTTCAATCAGACCATTCAACGGGAGCAGGCGGATCGGCCATATAACCTCACCGGCCCGCAGAATGAATATCTGCGCGATGCGGCATCCCTGAATCCCCATACAATTGCCGTTGTTTATGCCGGTGCGGGCGTGGGTATGGATAAATGGATTCACCGTGTCGCCGGCCTGCTGTGGGGGTGGTATCCCGGCCAGACGGGAAATATCAGTATTGCCAAAATTCTGTTCGGGCAAATTAATCCCAGCGGTCATTTGCCGGATACTTTCAGCCGCCATTGGCGAAACGAAGCAGCTTATCACCATTTTCCGGGCTATCCGGGCGTGTTTAATCATCGCTGGCAGGCCGAACCGGCCTACGCGGGCTTTCCCAGCGGTGTCGGAGCCCGGTGCAATTTTGTCGAAGGCATTTATATTGGCTATCGCTGGTATGATTACCATCATATTCGCCCGCTGTTTCCCTTCGGGTTCGGGCTTTCTTACACCACGTTTTCGTTAAGCCAATTGCGGGTTCATTCACACGGTGACGGACCGCGAAGAACCATTGCTGTGCAGGTCGCCATCACCAATATCGGCCACCGCGCCGGAACTGCCCTGGTGCAGCTATACGTGCATCCGCCCCAAAGCGGTCCGGGCCAGAGAGTTGTTCAGAAACTTGAGGGTTTTCAACGGGTACGACTGCACCCCGGACAAACTCGACATGTGACGATTCATTTAAACTGGAAGGCCTTCGCCAGATTCAGCCGCCTAAACAGCGACTGGGAAGTTGCGCCAGGCGTTTATACAATCGGTGTGGGCACCTCCAGCCGGCAGGAACCGTTGCGCAGAACCATTACATGGTAATCGAATCTCGTATTGTGAGGGTGTGCGGCGCTGTGGCGATCCATAACCGATTCCGGGCCGTCTTGAAATTATAGCCCCTTGATGGCGGACGACTATTGCAAAATGATGCGAAAGAGTTGCTGAATCCGCGGACGTTATCCACCGCGGCACCCGTCGCCAAAACGCAATTAACGGATAGCGCACGGGTGCTGAATCGACGCAGCTTGCTTGCGTCGATTGGAGCCGTATCGGCTGCGGCGTTGGCGGGGACGCCTGCCGCCGCGCAGACCGCGGGCAAGTCTGCGCTGAAACCTGTGGCCTTAACGACTGAACATTTGGCAGACCCGCTTGGCCTTGACCGTCCATTTCCCCGGCTGGCCTGGAAACTTAAAAGCTTGCTTGCCGGTGTCCGGGGGCAATCGCAAACGGGGTGGCAAATCATTGTGGCGTCGCGGATGGATTTACTGACGCCCCAAAAATGCGACCTGTGGAATTCCGGAAAAACAATGTCGTCTGATTCAGTCGATATTGCGTATGCCGGCAAACCATTGTCCTCGCACCAGCGCTGTTTTTGGCGGGTGCGCATATGGGACCAAACCGGTGCGGTATCAGATTGGAGTGCCCCGGCATTCTGGACCATGGGGGTTCTGCATGCCAGTCAATGGATCGCAAAGTGGATAAGCTTCCCATCCGCCCATACGGTCTGGAATGACTATACCCTCCGAATTGATTTTAAAATTGCGAAACATGCCGCCGGCATCACCTTTAGAAACCAACCCAATGGCGACGGATATTTGTGGCAAATCAACACCTACGGATCGTCGCCCATGCTCAAGGAGCATGTGCTTCAAAACGGTGCATATCGCGTACTCAAGCAGATATCATTGGGAAAGTTTGCGACCAACGCCGAGATGGACCATTGGCACACGCTGAAAATTGTATTAAAGAACGCCCGGATTACGACCTTTATCAATGACCATGAAGTGAACGTGACGGATGACGACACGTTTCATTCCGGTTCCGTCGGCCTTCGCGAGGCCGCGGGGGAAACAGCCGAATTCCGGAATCTTCTGGTAACCGCCGAGAATTCTCGGGTATTGTTAAGAGCGTCGCTGCAATCGTCAGAATCCAATCCATTCTGGGCATATATTCCCGGGATCACGGGCCTGGTCCTGTCAAATTCTGATGCGGTTCTCAGTCGTGCGCATCGCACCGCCATTTTCCGCCGACCGTTTCGATTAAAGCGTAAAATTAAGCGGGCCTGGATGTATAGTTCCGCGTTGGGCATTTACGAACTGTTCTTGAATGCAAAGCGCGTTGGGCGTCAGTTGTTTGCCCCGGGCGATACCAATTATTTCAATCGCGTGGACTATCAGACCCATGATGTCACACAACTGCTGCAATCGGGCGAAAATGTGATCGGTGCCATGCTGGCACCTGGTTGGTATTGCGGCCATATCGGCTGGTTCGGAGAGAATCTGTTCGGCAGTGTCCCGGCATTTTTTGGCCAGTTGCACGTGGAATATCACGATTCCACTGTCCAGATTATCGCCACAGATACCACCTGGTCCGTTTCCCGAAGTCCTGTGGTATATGCGGACAATCTAATGGGCGAAACCTATGATGCGCGCCTGGAACAAGCCGGCTGGAGCGCCTTGGGTTTCAAACCCCGATTGGCCTGGCGGACCGCGTCGGTTGAAGCCGACACACAGGAATATTCACATCGCCTGGCCGCCCAAATGGAGCCGCCTGTCCGGGCCATTGAAGAATTCCCCTGCAAGGCGATTACCGAACCAAAACCGGGGGTTTATATCTGCGATCTGGGACAACTTATTACTGGCGTGGGCCGACTGAAAGTTCGTGGTCCGGCCGGGACAACCATCACCATGCGCTACGGTGAGTGGCTGAATCCGGACGGTACGCTGTTTACTGAAAATCTTCGGGCAGCAAGGGCAACGGATCACTATATTCTAAAAGGCCATGGCCGCGAAGTGTTTCAACCCCATTTCACCTTTCACGGATTCAGATATATCGAAGTAACCGGATACCCCGGAAAATTATTAGCTGGCGATATCGCTGGTATCTTAACGGTTAACGACTTGGCCATTACCGGAGAATTTCACACAAATCAGCCAATGATCAATAAGCTGCAATCCTGCATATTCTGGACCGGTCGAGATACTCAATTTTCCATTCCCGTCGCCGTGCCGGACCGGAATGAACGCCTGGGCTGGGCGGGTGACATCAATTTCTATTCGCGCACGGCGGTCTTCAACTTTGATCTTCAGGCCTTTTATGCCAATTGGCTTGGTGATTTTAATCGTGATCAGGTCGCCAACGGTATTTTCGGCAATGTCGCGCCATTGTGGATGCCGCATGGTGGCGGCTATGGCGGCGGCTGGGGCGATGTCGGAATCTGCCTGCCATATCTGCTTTACGAATTCTATGCGGACCGGGATATTGTGCGCCGCTGCTGGCCATTTATGGAAAAAAATATTCATTACATGAAATCCATAAGTCCCAACGGAATCCTGCCCGGCAGTTTTGCGCCGGCGGCCGACTGGCTGAATGTAAATCAGCCCACGCCGCCCGATTTAATCGCCACAGCTTATTTCGCCTGGGATGCGATGCTTATGTCGCGAATGGCGGATGGCATCGGAAAAACTTCCCAGGCGGCGCAATATCAAAAACTGTTCAAACACATTTCGGCGGCTTTTCAAAAACGGTTTATCAAAGCGGATGGCACCATTGGCAATGATTCGCAAACCGGTTATGTCATGGCATTGTATATCGGCCTGGTCCCCAGCCATTTGGTATCGTCAGCCATCACAAAACTGGTCGCGAATATTCATGGACGGGGCGGCCATCTGGCGACCGGCTTTGTCGGTTCACAATGGCTGCTGGACGTCCTGACGAAAACAGGCCATCATTCGTTGGCATGTCAACTGATTCAACGCGAAACCTGTCCATCCTGGGGCTACGAGGTGGCCCGCGGAAGCACCACCCTCTGGGAAAGCTGGAATGCGGTCACAAAAAAAGGTGTGGTTTACGCGCCATCGCCGGATGCCATGGCCAATCCGAATTCACTTTGTGCGCCGCCTCTGGCTGGCTCGGTTGGCGATTGGATGTATCGTCGAATTGCGGGAATCGCTCCGGATTTCCAGCAGCCCGGGTTTCGTCATATTCTGATCCATCCGCGACCGGGCGGTCATTTTCGATCTGTTCAGGCGGGTCTGAATTCGATACATGGTAACATATATATTGACTGGTCTGTGCATCGCGTCCATTTTGCATTAAATGTCGCGATCCCGCCGAACACGTGGGCTACCATATGTATGCCAGCTAAAAATCAAGGCAGTATTACCGAGCATGGAAAGGCGGTCGGCCGGAGCACGGGCGTTGACGTGAAAGCTTGCTACCGCGAATCGGCCATTTTGCAATGCCAGTCGGGTTCGTACAAATTTCTGTCTAAATTTATTTAAACACCTGTTTGGTGCAAGTGATGGCGGTGCCGTGACGGACGGTGATGTGCGGTTGGGCCGTCTGCGTACAAATATCGCGTCTATGGCATTCTGCATGCGGGCTGCTATTCAACGCGGCGCATCATTCCGCGCACGTTGGTGCCGCAATCGGGTAATTGCAAGGTATCGGACACATTACCCAAACGGATACCCATAGCCACAATCTTGCCCGGGGCGGCCCGGCGGCGATTGCGCCTTTCGTCTGGCGCGGCCAGCAAGTCGCCGCCAGTCTGTGCCATGGTCAAAAGGTCAAAATATGTTTGCAATAATCCTCCGGGCTATCTTGCGGGTTACCGAGGGATTTAAACGTCGATGGCATGCGCCGGGTGTTCGGGGACATTTCAGAGCGTTCAAGGCCGCCCCAATTGATGCGGCATAAACCAGCCACCTTGGCATCCCTGCATTATTCCACAAAAAACTCAATCGCTTGCCCTTTGCCGCCGCTCCAGCGTTAATTGCCATTGGCATGAATTTGCCGCAGTATGGCGCGGCAATTCAGGCCGGTAGTGATGACCCTCTTTACTTGACGGGTTATGTCCTGCCTGTGTCTCTCCAACAACATTTCAACAGAGTCTGTTTAGCCGTGTTGATTGATACCCATCCGGCTGCGGAAACAGCTTCGCCTCGCCAAATTCGGCTGACCCTTGCGAAAACGGTTGGCAAAACCGGAATGCAACTGGTCGCCCAGCCAAGGCCCCACGGCTGCGTTCCCGCGCGGCCGCTGCCGCGGTGTGCGTGGCAGTTCGTTGGCTGATTCTGGCCCCGTCGCCGAACGGCTGGTAATGCCCCAGTGGGCTACCGCCGCCCGCCGGCGCGAATGCCCAGCTGGCCTGGGGCGGCTGTCCTTCGCTGGTGGTGGGGAGATAAGGAGGCGATCATAACTGCGGGCATTCGCCCAATCGATGGCCGTGCTCGCCAGTTGCCGCCATACCATGATGACTTGGTTCGGGTACCTTCTGAATGTGCAGGCCCGCCACCGGGTTGTACGTAAAATAGCGGAGTTTGTCACGCAAAATGCACCAATTTGTATCCGGAATTCTGTCCGCTGTCTGATGGGCACACAATTTTGGCGCAAAAGTGTTAAAATAGGGTCATGGCTCGCAAGATTCCAACAATTGATCTTTCCCGGCTGGGCGATGATAAATCGCTGGCCATTGCTGCCTATGGTCAAGCCGTGGCCGCGTATCGATATATCGTTCTGGCGGAGAAGTCGGAAGATGCCAGACTGCGGCAATCTTTCGAGGATATGGTTCGTCAGGAAAATGCTCAGCGCGACCGTACGCAGGAACTGTTAACCCGTCTATTTCCGGCAGCCTGCTTTTTTTTGTCTTCCGCGGATAAATCGCTGGTCTGCGTGGGGCCGCGCCTGGTCGATGCTCGCGATGATGCCCGCTTTGATGAAGCCATGAAACTGATTATCGCCAGCGAAAAGCGTGCGGTGAGCTTCTACACCCGATATTCAGAGGCGGCGCAGGCGGCCGAGATTCGGACCTTGTTCCATGAACTTGCCACCCAGGGGTTGACGCGTGTGCGAGAATTAAGGGGCGTGTTTCATGCCGCCGGCAAGCAAATCGTCGAATCCTGCCCAATTCAGTGGTCAAGCAATTGACACGCGGCGATTGTCCTGACATGTCCGCAATAAAATTCTCCAGCAACGCGTAGGCTGGGCGGGTCGCGGAGTACTATCGGGTTCGACCTTCCGGCCTTACAATGCGGGCAGGTTGGTAGTAAGTAGCCGCCGTTCGCCGTCTGCTGAGGGGAAAGTTGGCGGCGCACCGGGACTGGATTTTGCCCTCGGGTTTGCCGGGGGATTGCCATATCCGGCAAGTTCAGGCTAAACTCTCCTTGTGATTAAATGTCGCCGGGACCAGCCCGGCGCGCGGGAAGAGAATCGATTGAATCGTTGGTCCCGATGGACCGGAACCAGAGTCCTGTTTTAGAGTGTGCAACACGTGCCACCGCTTTATTTATATGTGCTGCAAGGTCCCGATAAGGGCCGAAAATTTGAATTTTCCAGCAATGACCCGGTCATGCTTGGACGTTCAAGTGAACTCGTGCCATTAAGCGATTTAACCGTTTCCCGTCGGCATGCGCAACTGGAATGGGTGGCCAACGCATGGACGCTCGTCGACGCCGGCGGTGCCAACGGCGTGTTCGTTAATGGCGTAAGAATCAACAAATCTTCAAAGATAAAAGTCGGCGATCAGATCCGCATGGGCTCCACGCTGCTGGTTTTTGGTGCGCCTGTCCAAAATGTCAGTCTTGCCGAAAGCGATGAAGTCAGCCCGGGCCAAGGTCCCGGACCAGCCGATTCGGCCATCATCAGCACTGTGCCTAGTAACGATGATTCCGTGGTCTTGGCAGCGCCCGAACCTTCGCAGGTGGCAATGGCGCACTTTCGTGTTCTGCTGCAAATATCGCTGGCGATATCCAGCGTGTTTGACCAACAACAATTGTTGAACAAGGTCATGGACCTGGTGTTTGAACAGTTGCGGGCTGACCGTGGCTTCATCGGTCTGTTGGACGACGCCACTGAACAGGTTGTTCCGGTTGTGGTGCGTTACCGCAATGAAGAACAGGTTGGAAAAATCGCCGTCAGTCAAACCATCATCCGCCATGTGATGGCGAAGAAAGAAGGGGTCCTGTCCAGCAACGCCATGACTGATCAGCGGTTTCAGAAAGGCAAGTCCGTCCACAATCTTTCCATCCGCAGTGCAATATGCGTTCCTATTAAAGGTCGCGAAAAAAATCTGGGTGTACTGCATATAGATTCCAGTGTTGCGAATTATTCCTATACACCTGATCAGTTGCGACTGCTTACCGCCATCGGTCTTCAGACTGGTCTGGCCATTGAAGTCGCCCGCTTGTACCAGGAAAGCGTCCGGCAGGAACGTCTGGCTGCGACGGGGCAGACGGTTGCATCGCTTTCGCATTCGATTAAAAATATTCTTCAGGGAATCCGTGGCGGGGCGGACATTGTGGAAATAGGCTTAAACGCCAGTGATATCAATCAGATTCGAACCGGATGGGGCGTGTTGCAGCGGAATCTGGATAAAGTCCAGGGACTTACCATGAACATGCTTGCGTACAGCAAGCCGCGCAGCCCGAATTATGAATTGACCAATCTCCCTTACGTTCTAGGTGAATGCCTGGAACTTATTAATTCGGTTGCCAATGATAAAAAAGTCATTGTCCTGACGGAAATCAATAAAGACCAGCCGCCCGTTCCGGCGGACGCCGATGGCATTCATCAGGCGGTTTTGAACCTGCTCACCAACGCCGTGGATGCGGTGGAACCGGGCCGCGGAGTTATTACTCTGACCAGCGATGTGAACGCGGCAACCCAGCAGGCGGTGATTGAGGTGCAGGACAACGGCCACGGCATTTCTGAAGACAGCCTGAAACGCCTTTTCCAGCCCTTCTATTCCACCAAGGGCCAGCGCGGCACCGGGCTGGGCCTGGCGGTTACAAAAAAAATCGTCGACGAACATGGCGGAAGCATTACCGCATCCTCCAAGCTTGGTGGCGGCACCACGTTCCGCATTACGCTTCCCATGCAGCACCATGGCGTCGCAGATTCCGGAAAAACGCTCGGCCCGCCCGCGTAAAGTCGCTACGGAAGCAGAAACCGGGGCGCGGCTGGGAGTGCGAACGCCGGTGGATTGTCTTTACCTGGATTCAAGATAATAACCGGTGGATTCAATGAAAAAAAAGAACGATAAAAAAGCAAAAACGGCATCCACTTTCTCCTCGGCCGGGTCTGAAGGCGCCCCGCCCGCCAAGTCCTGGCAGGCCAGAATCGGCACCGGTGCCAGCGCACTGGCGGAGCGGTTTGTTGAATCGCTTTCCTTTGACACCCGCCTTGCGGAACATGACATCCGCGGGTCGCTGGCCCACGCGGACATGCTGTGCCGTGCCGGGCTTATTTCCGCCGACGAACTGACCGGTATTCGGCAGGGGCTTGCGGATATTCTGGCCGATATTCAGACCGGCCGCTTTACTTTTGATATCGCCCAGGAAGATATTCACATGGCCGTGGAGGCGGACCTTATCCGGCGCATCGGCGAACCGGGCCGCAAGCTTCACACCGCCCGGTCGCGCAACGACCAGGTGGCGCTTGATGTCCGGCTCTGGTGCCGTGCGGCGATTGACGCGCTGACCGGACTGATTGTCAATCTGCAGAAGGCCCTGGTTCAACTTGCCCATGACCATGGCCAGACAGTGATGCCCGCGTTTACCCATTTGCAGAGGGCCCAGCCCATCACGTTCGGACATGAACTGCTGGCCTATGCGGAAATGCTGGATCGCGATCTCCAGCGGCTGGCGGATTGCCGACGCCGAACCAACGTATCCCCGCTGGGCAGCGGAGCTGTCGCCGGCACCACCCTGAATATAGACCGTGCGTATACTGCAAAACTGCTGGATTTCGCCGATGTGGCTCACAATTCGCTGGATGCGGTCAGTGATCGGGATTTTGTGGTGGAACTGGTGTTTGATCTGTCCATGATCGCCATGCACCTTTCCCGCTGGGCCGAACAGTGGATTATATACACATCTACAGAATTTGATTTTATTCGACTTGCCGACAGCTATACCACGGGCAGCAGCATGATGCCGCAGAAACGCAATCCGGATATGCTGGAATTAATTCGCGGCAAAACTGGCGGCGTCTACGGACAACTTGTGGCGATGCTGACCATGCTCAAAGCTCAGCCCCTGGCCTACAACCGTGACATGCAGGAGGACAAACGCTGGCTGTTCGCCGCATACGACTCCGTGGAGGCCTGCCTGTCCATCGCGACTGAAATCGTGCGTTCCACTTTACCTAAGCCGGCCGAAATTTTGGCGCGCCTGAATGAAGGCTTCCTCGATGCCACCGTGCTGGCCGAGTATCTGGTGAAAAAGGGCGTGTCCTTCCGCACCGCTCATCAGGTGGTCGGGGCGCTGGTGGCCCGGTGCGAACAGGAAAATATCCGCTCGCTGGCCGGCCTGCCGCTGGAAATGATGCGGATGCATTGTTCCGTCATCGGACCTGATGTGCTTGATGTGCTGGGACCCGCACAGGTGGTGCTCGCCTATCGGTCGCACGGAGCCGGGGGACAGCGGCAGTTAAAGGAACAGTTAAGCCGCTGGAAAAAAAAGCTTGGCTGATCGCCGAGGCGTTCGCCGGGGCCAGCCGGTGAAGTGAATTCCCGCTTTTGTCTCGTTACAAAGCGTTGCCCGGGCGGGTGGAAAAGGAGTTTCCCATGCGTGTGTTGGTAACCGGTGCCGCCGGTTTTATCGGATCCAGACTCGCCGCCGCACTTCTTGCCCGCGGAGATACCGTCACGGGTTTGGACAATTTCAACGACTACTATCCGGTCATCCATAAATATCGGCATTTGCGGGATATTCAAAAGAACCCCAATTTCACACTCATTCGGGCCGACCTGCGCGAAGCGGACAGAATGCTGGAAATTTGCCGGGCTTTTCAACCTGATTCGGTCGCGCACATAGCAGCAATGGCATCGGTGCGATTCAGCGTGTCCCATCCTCTGATTTATGGCGCTGTCAACGTGCAGGGAACCATGAATCTGCTCGAGGCCGCCCGCTCTGTGGGACGGCCGCACTTTCTTCTGGCATCCACCGGATCGGTGTATGGTCAGTCCACGCCCACTCCCTTTTCGGAAACCGCCAGTGCGGACCGTCCGCTGGCGGCCTACCCGGCAAGCAAGCGAGCTATGGAACTTTTTGCCCACAGTTTTCATCATCTCTGGCAGATGCCGATCACCATTCTGCGTTTTTTTAATGTCTATGGCCCGCATGGTCGCCCGGACATGATGCCCTGGCAGTGGACCATGGACATTGCCGCCGGCAAGGAACTGACCCTTTACGATGCGGGGCGTCTGCAGCGGGACTGGACCTACGTGGATGATATTGTCGCAGGGTTTGTAGCCGCTCTGGATCGCCCCAATGGTTATCAGATTTATAATCTCGGGTGCGGAAATCCGGTTGCGAATATTGATTTCGTTCGTGAAATTGAGCAATTGCTCGGCCGAAAAGCCTTGGTGCGGGACGTCCCATCGCCGGCTTCGGAACCGCCGGTGACGTATGCGGACATCGGCAAGGCTCGGCGCGACCTTGGTTATCAGCCGGTCATTCAGGTGCGCGAAGGCCTGACGCGATTCATTGCCTGGCTGCGGGAAGAAGACCTGCTGACCTAGGTGATGCAATGCGGACTTACGCCTTGGCCAGATCGGCGGGCGGCAGATGCCAGCTGAGCTTCCTGGTCAAGTTTGTTTAGCAAGTCGGATGGTTCACCGCCTTGGTGATTTTGAAAATCATGTTTTCACTTGCCTTAACGGTAAAGCATGGTAAACTATTTCATGTCCAATAAAAGCGGACGCTGTGAAAAGGCAGACGCAAGTTGGTCCGCGAATGGTTCTGAATTGGCTGGGTACCAATTCAAAATAAGTTCGCGAAACGGGTTTTAGGATGAACCCAACCGACTGTTCATAATCATGCGTCGCTTCAAATTTGGGTGAACAGTTCAGTGTTTGCCCGGCAAAAAAATGAATATGGCACAGGAGGAAGAGAGCCAACGGGCCAGTGGCGGAAATTCACTTGCACAAAGTGGAATTTTCATCAATCTGGCCAAATGGAAAGCCGCGGCACGGATGTCCCGGCTATAATCGAACGGATTCGTTATGAACGCTTTGCCCAAATCCTTTCATACCTGCCCCCCCTTTACCCGGTGGCTATGCGCCATGAACCGTTCAGTTGCCCGCCTGAATTTACGCGCGACGCGGCTTCAAGACGCGGATTTTTCATCCGCGGTTTCTGCCGTATCAGTTGTTCTGACCGTCCGATTTATCGCGCAGGTATCTGTATTCCTTGTGCGGTACAGGGATGTATTCGTGGTTAAGGAGTGAGCTATTATGGCCAAAACACGCACCACCACCGCCGCCGTTGAACAGGACATTAACGATGTCTGGAAAGGTTTCAAACTTAAGAAGACCGAAGCCACCCGCAATCTTCTGATGATGGAATATCTGCCGTTGGTTAAATACAACGCTGAACGCATCTATGCCAAACTTCCTGATGAAGTTGAACTCGACGACCTGATTCAAGCAGGCTCATTTGGCTTGAAGGACGCGATTGAGTCATTTGATCCGAATCGCGGTGTCAAATTTGAAACTTACTGTGCTCCTCGCATTCGCGGTGCCATCCTGGATGAACTCCGCAACATGGACTGGGTGCCGCGGCTCGTGCGCAGTCGTGCCAGCAAAGTGGACCAGGCCAGTCGCCAGTTGGAAATGGAACTTGGCCGCGCCCCGGCAAACGAAGAAATTGCCAAACGTCTGGGCGTATCGGCCGAAGAGTTTGACAAAATGATCAAGGACTCCAACACTGTTTCGCAGGTAAGCCTTTCCCGCAAATGGTTTGACGCCGACAGCAGTCAGGAAGGCCGCGAAGTGGATGTGCTGGAGGATAAAGCCGGCGGTTCGCCTCTGGATGAAATTCACCGAAAGGACCTTAAGGAATTAATTACGCGCGGCCTTTCAAGGCCGGAAAAAATGATTCTTGTGTTGTATTATTACGAAGATTACACAATGAAAGAGATCGGTAAAGCTCTGGATCTTTCCGAATCACGCGTCAGCCAGATGCATTCGAGCATTGTCGAACGCCTGAAAGGGCAACTTTCGCGACATGAGCGTGAATTTGCCGAGTAAGCCCCAATATCCCGGAGTCATTCGCTTCACACCGAAACGCTTTGTATCAAATTCCCAAGCAGCCGTCACCGCCCGGTCCGTTCCCGACATAACTTTCCGATCATTCATTAACCGGTCGAGACTGGTATAACCTGCTCGCCACCGGCCCACACCTTGCTGGGCAGTGGGGCAGTTTTCACCAGCCATTCCGCGAGGGTTTGCGGTCTATCGCGCACTTCCGCAGGTGGGGAAAATGCCA
>JAJZOA010000033.1 GCA_021852225.1 Planctomycetota bacterium | reverse complement strand
GCGAAGAGCAACTATTGACTATTACAGATATATTTACTGCCTGATTGTGAACAATCGGGCTTTGCAATCCAACCGCTTGTACGCAAAGGAGCCATCATGCGAACCGACTTGTCGTTTAAATCCGAAATTTCCGGCCGTCGCCTTGGTTTATTAAGCCTCGCCGCCGCAATTGCAATTTCCGGACCGGCCATCGCCTCGTCGGTGACGCCGCCGACACCCGATAACTGGACCGGCAATGCGGGCAATGGCATGTTTCAAACCACCGGCAACTGGAGCACGGGCAGCGTGCCGACGGCGGCGAATATCGCGGTGTTCGATCTTGGTACGGGAAGCGCCTATACCGTATCGCTTGGTGCCGCCACCTATTCCAGCCAGATGCTTGTGGATAACAACACCGTCAGCCTGGCGTCCGGTGGATATATTTACACCCTTAGTGGAACAGGTGGAATCGGTTCAGGAAATGAATCGCTTGTTGTCGGCGATAGCGCCACCGACACTGCGGCAACCTTAACCCTGGGAACCAGCGGATTTGAACCGGTTTCCGGTGTGAACGCCACCATTGGCGAAAGCAGCGGCAGTGTGGGCGTTATGAACATTGGCAACCCGGGCACCAGTTTTGGCGGTAACGCCTTGCGGCTTTCCGGATCGATGGCTGTCGGCTATGGCGGCAATGGCACCTTAACCGTTAACTCGGGTTACGCCAGCGTCGGTGGGGATGTGGATATTGCCGCGCTGACCGGTTCGATTGGCAAAGTAGATATTGAAATGAGCAATGTCGGAGGATGCAGTGGCGGCGGAAGCGCATCGGGCCTAAATGTGACCGGAAATCTGTATGTGGGCGGCAGCTCCATCGGCGGCGGTGGTGCGGGCACATTGCTTATTAACGGCAGCAATGGCCTGTATGGAAGCAGCTCCTATGGCGTACAGGTCACCGGTGCGACCACAATTTACAGCGGATCCACGGTCACTTTAAACAGTGGAGAACTAAGGACCGCATCGATCATCAATTCCGGCACGCTGAATTTTGCCGGCGGCACACTGGATTTAACCAACAGCAATTTAACCGTTGGCGGAGGCGGACTGCTCGGCTCGGCGGTCACGCTGAATTCCACTACATACGTTCCATATACCGGCGCGACCCCGCAAACCGTTCCCGGCCAGATATTGACCATTTCCGGCACCACAAATGTCGCCACTGGAGCTTCATTGACCATTTCCGGCGGCGAACTGGATACCGGTGCCCTGACCAACGGCGGCGGAACTATTGTGTTCACCGGTGGTAAATTAAGCATCACCAATTCAGACCTGATCATTGACACCGGCGGTCCGCTGGGGACAAGTCTTTCGCTGGGGTCGGGACAAACTCTGGATGTCCCCAACAATAATCTGATTGTCGGGAATACCGGCAGCGGCAGTCTGACTTTAGGTACCGGGGCCGATGTCGCAATCAATCAAATGTTTATCGGCGCGCAAGCCGGTTCTAACGGAAATGTAACTTCTGATGGGACTATAAGTGCAAACTCCATTTTTGTCGGCGGCACCGCGACCGGCGCTGCTGGCACCGGTACTTTAACCCTGACCACCAATGCGGATCTGTATGGTGGAACCATCACCGTGTACGACGGCGGAACATTAAATCAGAATGCCGCCTCAAATCTCAACGATTCCATTGACATCCTGACTGGCGGCCATATGAACACCACAGGCAGCAGTTTTCTTTATGCCGCCGATTTAACCAATGCCGGATTGGTGGAAGTGCAAAATGGTTCACTGGAATTTACCGGGACAGGGCCGCTGGCCAACGGTGGCGGCACAATTCAGGCCGATTCGGGCACAACGGTTCAGTTGTTCGCCATTACGGTTAGCGGAGGTTCCCTGGCGGGCAATGGGTCCTTCGTGGCTACCTCGGCCACTCTGGATGGCACGCCCACCGGCGGGCTGACGAATAACTCAACAATTAATGTGGCCGACAGCGGATCCGCCACGGCGGCGTATTCGCTGACGCTGCAGGGAACTATTACCAATAACGGGCAGATCAACATTACCAGCACCGGTGACGCCACCTGGCTGTACATCAACGGGCCTACGACCATTGCCGGCAAGGGAACGATTACCCTTGCCGACAATGGCGGAAATACGGCTTTTCTGGGTGGCAGCCCAACAAACATCAGTGATTCGCTGATTAATCAAGGAACAGTTCAAGGTTCGGGCACGGTGGGAAATTCCAGCGCGACGAATTTTGATCTTAACAGTTTCGCGAATTCCGGCACCGTGGATGCCAACGCTTCCGGCAAGACACTTCTGCTGGGTGGGGCGAACAGTTTCACCAACACCGGCACACTCGAGGCGACTAACGGCGGCACGTTGGCATTTGCCTCCAACGCCATTATCGGCGATGGGGGTGGCACCATACTGGCCAGCGGCACCGGCTCGGTTGTGGCATTGAACGGGTCACAAGTGCAGGGGGGAACGTTAAACGAGGTGGCGGGTGGTGTCATTAAGATTTTTGGTTCGGGCCACTATCAGACGACGCGATTCGATGGGTCGGTTTCGCCTCTGACGCTGGCATCGAATTTTTCCGTCAACCCGTCGGACACACTCGATCTTTCCGGAAATATCACGCTTGATGGATCGCTTTCCACGCTCCCGGCTGGCGGCGGCTATGGCGCGGGCACCGTTGATTTTCGCGGTGCCACGACGCTTTCCGGCTCAGGCGGTATAATCATGGCTTCGGGAAGTTATTTGGAAGGGTACGATGCTAACAGTACGCTTACCAACCAAGCGACTATTTCCGGAGCGGGCCGTATCGTCGGCTTTTCCAACAGCTTCCTGTTAAATAATTCCGGCACGGTCAATGCAAATGTCAGCGGTGCAACCCTTTACATCTATTCCAATGGCGGAAACAGCGGTATTACCAATTCCGGCACGCTTGAGGCCACCGGTGGCGCTACTCTGGACCTTGGCGGCAGTCTGATTGCCAACAGCAGTGGCAACATTCTGGCCTCCGGCACCGGCTCGGTACTGAATCTTGACCGGGCCACGATTCTGGGTGGCAGCCTGTCGGCCACCGGCGGCGGAAGTGTAGCGCTTAATGGCGGTATCGTGCAGGGCGGAACGCTGACCACCGATGCAAATTCCCAAATTTACGCAAACTCCGGCACGCTGGATGGAACCACGACGCCAGTGACGCTGAACGGAAATTTAAACGCATTAAACAGCGGCATCTACAGTGGCGGACTGACGCTCAAAGGAACCATCAACAATTCCGGCACCATGATTTTTCACAGCGGTGAACTACTGTCCATTTCAGGAAATGTCGTGCTGAACGGCAGTGGCGTCCTTCAACTGAATGATAACAACGGGAGTGCCGCTCTATTGCAGGGTGCCGATTTCCAGGGCACCGATTCACTGACCAACAACAGTATTATTCAGGGTGCCGGCACGATTGGAGATCCTGCCGGAAATTACAATGTCGGCCTGGTCAACACCGGCACGATTGATGCCGATGTAAATGGCCAGACGCTGAATATTTACGGCACGGTCACGAATTCAGGTACGCTGGAGGCGACCAACGGCGGGACGCTTTACGTGCATACCAATTACACCCAAACTGCGGGCGTCACTTATTTTGGCGGTGGTGGCGGTGGTGGTGGTGGTGGTGGTGGCGGCGTTCTATTTGGCGGCAATTTTACTCTGGGTGGAGGATATGGATTCGGCGGTGGCGACGGCGGAAGTTTTTCCGGAAGCTTTTATAACACGGGTGGAAGTTTTGGTCCCGGCAATCCGCAATACGGTGGCGGACTTAGCGGGGTGGCCGGTGTTTTTACTATCGTCAATAATTACTCCGGAAGCTCAAACGCATCTACTGATTTCCATATTGGGGGTACCGGCCAGGGTACCGCCAGCAACGGTTACGATTACCTGGTGATCGGCGGGACTATGACCGCTGGCGGCCAGCTTGGTGTGCAATTCGTTAATAATTTCCAGAAAACCATCACATCCGGGGACTCTTTCACCATCATTAAGGCCACCGGCGGAATCACCGGCAGTTTCAGCAACGCGATTTCCGGCGGAACGGTGGAAACGACTGATGGCTTTGGAAGCTTTAATGTCAGCTATGGTCCCGGTGCCAGTCAGCCCAACGAAGTTATTTTGTCCAACTTCGCATTCACGCCCGGCGGCGGCGGCAGTCCGGGCACAGCGAAAATAGGCACGGCCCTTGGCAACGGCGGCGAAAGTTTCAGCAACGTTTACAGCGGAAGCTGGATCGATCCGGCCGGGGAAACGCTGGTTTATACCATGACATCCGGGGCATTGTTTACAAAAATTGATGCGTTCCGATCCGGCTATGACAACCTGACGATAACCGTGGACGGTACCACATATACGGGTTTCGGCGGCGATGCAGGCTCTACCAACACGTTTGATTTCAGCAGCCTGGCGGGCGGCGGTGCGACGACGTTCTCCATCGGCAACATCGTCCCCGGTACCAATCCCTTTGCCGTTCAGCTTGAATTCAATACGCCGCAGGCAAGTTTCACGGTTACACCGGCGTCTACGCCTGAACCCGCGGCACTGGCGATTATTGCTGTTGGTGGGTTGGCGCTGCTGGCACGACGGAGAATTGCCGGACGCTGACGCGATGCCCCCATCGGACTGCATATTGGTTGCCAAGGCGTCATTTAACATTATCCTCATGGATATGAATGGGCCTGATGCGAGCGGTCGGACCGGGCGCTCTGTCCGAATGGCCGTGGATGGGCTAACCGATTCATTTGAAAATGCGCGGGGCTTATGCGGTTATCGGTTTGCATGATAGTGGGGCAGAAGACGGGACAACTGCCGCGGGCATTGGCGTCGGTTTCCGGAATTGCCGATGAAATCGTTATAGCCGCCACCGCTGGCCTCGATTTTCTGCAATACATCAAGCCTGTGCCGCTATTGAAGAGTTTTGAATTTCCCTGGCGGGAGGATTTTTCCGCGGCACGCAATGCCACCTTCGGCAGGGCTTCCGGGGATTGGATTTTCTGGCTGGATGCTGACGAATGGTTGGATAGCGGTTCGTCGGCGGCATTGGCCCATTGCCTGGGCAACTCGAACGTGCTGTCATGGTTGTGCGATATAACCGACGTTTCCGGCCCGGAGGGCATTCCAAAATTCAGTCCAACCCCCCTGCCGCGAATTTTTCGTGCCGGACCAGACATTCGGCTGACCGGCCGGGTGCATGAGCATTTTGTGCCGCCGCTGGAGGCAACCGCAGCCCGACTGGGCTTGGAAATCAGACGGGCGAACATACGAATCCTTCATGATGGTTACAATACCGCCGACGAGTCGGACAAACTGCGGCGCAACATTCGACTGATGGAAATGGAACTGGCTGATCGGCCCGGACAACTGTTTTATCAGATACGACTTTCACAGGCGCTCCTGAAAATGGGTGACTCCCGAAGCGGAACCTATCTTTTACAGGCCTGGGAGCAGGTGCTTGGGCAGGTGCGACAAGCCACCCCCCCTGCCGAGCCGATGGTCGGGCCGCTGCTGGATTCGATTCTGGTGCGGCAAAGCCGCGGCGAATTTGATTCAGGCCTGCCATTGGAACATTTACATCAGATCGCGGCCCGCTGGTTTCCGCGCTGGCCGCCATTGTTGTGGCGCCGGGCCAACTGGCAATTTAAGCAGGGGCGCCTGGCCGAAGCGGCCGGGACTTTGGAAAATATTCTGCGGTTGGCCGCGGACGGAAACTGGCAACCAATACCCTCATTTGAAAGCGGCATTCTTGGCGGCCAGACACTGCTGGACCTGGGCATCTGTTATGTCCATCTGGGCAAAATGGACGCGGCGCGGCAAAGCTTTCAAGCCGCGGCCAAAGACCCCCAATGGGCGCAGGCCGCAGCGCAGAATCTGGCAACGATTGCCGGAAAGCGCGGCGGTTAAAGACCCCGATCACGTCATCCACACGACGGTTGATGGATGGGTTTGGACATATTTGACCACTGAAATAATGGTTGAATGATTCTTTAGAGCAATGGGACAGGTCATGGAACTTCAACATTTAAACGCCCGCTCCCCGCCCCTTTCGAGCGGATTTCAAGCCTGCATGGTATTTATTGATAATGCTTTTCCATGGCATTTACCTGATAATATAATACGGCTACGAAGCGACACCTTGGGCCACTTGAAACTCAGTTTTTTGCGAATATCCAGATGCGCAAACTGCGGACACTGCGCACTGGAGACCTGACCACGTCGGTACTGCGCATGCAACCGGAGCAGGAACGCAAACTCCTGAGCCGTCTGGCGAGGGGCGGCCTGATGACGCGGGCGCGCAGGGGTCTTTATCTGCCAGATCGGATATACGCCGTTGGTGGAATCGCAAAGCGATACCATCAAACTTGAAGTAGCCTTGCGCGAGCCGCTGCTTCTTGACACCGTCAACGGCTCCGTGCGAACGATCCTGCGAGATCCGATTTCGATCAATTCACTGATTGCCCCGGTGGCCATCAACCGCATTTTACGGCTGGAGGCGTTCGCAGAGAAATTTCGGGCCGCGCTGGCACGGCGACAAGTGGCCGTGCGCGATTTTTTCGACCTTGATTACACGGTACAAAAGCTTGGGATAAAGCCCGAAACTCCGGATACGATTGGATTTGTGCGGCAAAAACTGGCCATACCAGGAAATGATCCAGTCAACATTTCCGCTATGCGACTGGCCACGCTGCGGCAGCAGGTTGAACCGCAATTGAGACCTGTACTGCGGGCAGCCGATTTTTCCGGATTTGATGTAGAACGGGCGTTCAATATCGTGGCGTCCATGTCCGCATCCCTGCAGAAATAAGCCGCATGGCACCACGGGCGTCGCCAATGGGTCAGCAATATGGCTCCGACGCAAAGCGCCCGGAAGCATTCTCGACCGTGCCTTACAAAACCAAGCAGCACCGAAACTATAAAGGACAGGGCACCCGCACTCTCCCGCTCAGCTGGGGCGACCGGCGCCCTTAAGCTGGGCGACAATCGCATCCGGCAGTGGGCTGGTAAAATTCACAGACTTTCCACTCCGCGGGTGATTAAGTTCCAGCCGCACGGCGTGCAGGGCCAGACGCCCTTCACCCCCCTTGCGGCCCGCCGGCGTGCCGTACACCGGATCGCCCACAAGGCGGTTGCCGATGGCGGCAAACTGCGCGCGGATCTGATGTTTGCGCCCGGTGAACAGGCGACACCGGATGAGGGATCGGCCACCATGTGATTGCAGAACCTCGTAATCCAGAATCGCGGGCTTTCCTTCGTCAGGGCCGCAAACGATCATGCGCGCGGCGGGAGTTTCCAGCAGCCGATGTTCCAGTCGCCCCTTGGCGGGCTGAGGGACACCGTGCACAACCAGTTCATATTCGCGCGTGATGGTGTGGCGGCGGAATTGCATTTTAAGATTGGCCAGCGGGCGGATGCCGCGGGCCAGCACCAGCAGACCTGAAGCGTCGCGGTCCAGCCTGTGCACCAGATGAACAGACATTTTCTGATTCTTGCGGGCGATGCGTTCCTGCAGAAGTGCCAGCACGGTCGGTCGCGGTTCGTCTTCCGTGGTGGAAGTCAGCAGTCCGGCGGGTTTGCGGATAATCAGGATATCCGCATCCTGATATATAATTTTCAGACCGCCGCGGAAAGGCGGCTCGCGACGGTTGCTGCCGCCCACGGTGGGCCTGTCCGCCGGTGCCAGCGGTTGCTTAAGAGACCGGACTGCGCGGCCGTTGAGCATCACGGCATGATTTTCTATTAATTTGCGCAGTGTGCCTTTTTTGGCATTTGGGTATTCCGACCGCAGCCAGTCCATGACAGTGCGGGTTACGGCCGCGGCTTCCGGGTTCCGGGGTTGGGGGGATTCCGGCGGTTCGGGTGTCATGGCCGGGGGCGCGGGGGCTTCGGCGCGCGGAGGCACTTCAGGCCCCCCACCGCTGTTTTCATATTTATCTTTATATGTAGTCATATCAACACGATAATTTTTCCGCGATGCGGTCAAAGTCATCCAGGGAAAAATACTGAATGATGATTTTGCCCGCGCCCTTGCGGCGGGCCGGCGTGATGCGCAACTTGGTGCCCAGCTTGCGCGACAGTTCCTGTTCCATTTCAACAATGTGCGGGCTTTTAACTTTTTTCCCCCCTGCTTCACCGGCAATGACAGTCACCGATTCCGGCGAACCGGTCTGGGCAAGCTGTTCAAGTTTGCGAACGCTCAGGCCATCGGTGGCGGCCAAATTAGCTAGTTTCACCTGCCAGGCGGCATCTTCGATTCCAGCCAGCACTTTGGCATGCCCCGCAGACAATAACCCCCCCGCCACAAGCTGCTGCGTTTCTGGCTGTAAGTCAAGTATTCTTAGGTAGTTAGATATTGTAGCACGGTCTTCCCCAAGACGCTGAGCCGCCTGTTGATGGGTAAATTCAAACCGATCTACGTAAACGCGATAGGCCTTGGCGCGTTCAATGGCGTTTAGGTCTTGACGTTGAATATTTTCAATTAGTGCCCATTCAATTTGAGATTCGCTGGTTGAATCCGTCCGTACCAAAGCCGGAATTGTATTGCGGCCAGCTATTTTCGCGGCTTCTGTTCGCCGATGGCCAGCGAGCAATTGATATCGGCTGCCGACGGGCTTAAGTAACACCGGTTGTAAAACGCCATGGGTTTGAATTGAATTGGCCAAGTCGCCCAGCGCGGCAGGGTCCATGGAAGTGCGGGGTTGATCTGGACTTGCATCAATCAGTTCAAGTGCGATTTCTTGCACCCGGACTCCAGGTAAAATAGTCGCTAGGGGGGCGGTGGCGTTTGACGGCCCGGCCAGTACTTCATCCACAGTCATAATGGATGAATCGTGCGATATGGGGGGATGTTTGGCTGCTGGCCGATTGTTAAGCAAAGCGTTCAGCCCGCGGCCAAGGCGTGGTTTATTGTTTCCAGACATGAAAGGCACCTCCTTGAGCCATTTAATTCATTTGCAATTAAGCCAAATTTATCGGCGTCGTGGAAATGCACATGCGTATGTTCCACGTGGAACATTGTCGTTGATTATTGAAGTCGGGTCAAGCGGGTGCGTTGAAAAATTTGGTAGGGGGGACGTAAAACAATGATGTGTCTATTTGTCAAATCACAAGTTGCATAGGCAATATCTATTAGCAGAATTTGATGCATGGCAAGCCTTCGGCCATTGGGCGGCCGGCGATAGCTAAGGGAAGTTCTGCTCCCTTAGATAGATTTATTTTGGCTGACCGCCCCCTTTAATAATTGTCCTGCGCCACAATTGAACGCAAAATCGTTGACCGCGCGGTGATCAACGAATGTCGATGCATAATCAATCGGCGATATATCATTGCTGGCTTAATTAAGTGGTACGCTATCCGCAGCTAGCTGGCAATTGATTATCAAGGCCAATGTTTGCCGCCGATTAACCAGTTTTAAATAAACGCCCGCATTTGTTCCACGTGGAACATCCGTAATAAGAATATTGTTACATTATTACGAATATTTTCAATTGAGATTGGATAATTTGCCTATCGTGCTTCACTCAGCCAAACCCTCGCCATGCTGCCGGCGATTTTCCAACCTGCCTTCTGATAAAGCGAAAGCGCGGCCGCATTGGTGACATCTACCTGAAGCGAAGGTGACTTTCCCATCGCGCGAATCCGCGCCACCAGATCGCGCACCAGTTCCGCACCAATGCCACGTTTTCGAAAATCTGGAAAGGTGAATACTCCGCCGATTTCAACCATATTCGGTAGAGTCAGATCAAATTTCGCCGCGCCGACCACCTGCTTGTCCAGTTCATACACAAAAACGTTTCCCGAACCGATCCAGGCGTCCACATCGGCATCAAACAAAATTCCCCGCTCCTGGTTGTACAACTTGCGCCAACGGTTCAGGGCGATCTCATCACCATTCTTTGCCTGCCGCACCCGTTCGCTTCGCTGAACTGTGTTTTCCGCAGGAAACTGCATCACCACGTTCACGGTTTTGCGGGCAGGGGCCTTCTTGTTCACCAAAGCCAATAGATGGGGCAGCATGGCTTCCACGCCCGTGGCCTCGCCTGCGATATAGTTTATTGGAATATAGTAATCTGGTAATTTGTCTGCGTTGCCACCTGCGGCTCCCTCTGTTCTGCCTTCTTTGGCCCTGAAAAGTCGTTCCCATCCGGACAGGTACATGCTGAACGCTTCGGCCGCCTCGGTATTCAATGCCAGCACATCAGCCCGATGTGCTTTGGGGACATACAGCATGGCACCAGAGACAGTTGAAAAATCAATTTCCGGCCCGCCGGGGGGGCTTGAACCATCCGTCGGGCGCCAGGCGACAAGCAAATGCAGATCATTCCGCGCCAGTGGGGGCGTTTGGGGCAATCGGTCCCAGAAATGGGCGATCAGATCCATGACGCCGCCGCCCGAAGCGCGCAGGAACGCCGCCGCCCGCCCGGCCTTGTCCAGACCGATGCGCGCCACATCCAAAGAAGTTGATTTAAGCTGGCTCCCGATGGTTATTGGCACTCCGCGTGACACCGAATATAAACACACAATGATATATGTAAATGATTCACCATACCCGTCATTGTCGCATCACCGCTTTTCCGCCACGGAGCCAAACCGACCGGTGGCTATTGTAACGGCGGGGGGGTGATAAATAAAAGCGACGCCGCATTGTCCGCAAGCCGCAACCCTTGGCCCTTCCGCCCGCCGCAGCGCGGCCCGGGCCAGCCCACAGCGTCACCGGCCAGCAAATGGCGCCGGCCGGGCGTTGGGTGAATGACGTGCGGAAGGGCAAAATCCGCCCAGGCAACCGGAACGGACCGCTGATTTCAAGGTTTCGCCGCAGATGCCACCGACCGCCAGAAGGGGAGTTGTACCGGCACAACACGACGACCGCGATGGTGTGAATCGCGAACAGACATAAGAACGCGGTGATTGATTCCAACAGGCGTTTTGCCGCGCTTGCACCTTGGCCCTATCCGGAATAACTCCGGCGCGATATAAGCGGATATTGCAGGTCAATTGGTCGGTGTATTTGTCTAAACCTTGTACCGTCGCGGGTCTTGGCAGGTAAAACACGCTTTTCCGATCAGGCGGTATTGTTTCATCCTGGTATTCACGTTGCGGATAATCATCATGATCTGTCACAAACAGAATTTCCGAATCCATATTCTTCGAATGCCGGTTTTTGTTGTGACCTGGATATTGATAACCCAGGGCAGCCTCAGGGCTTTCGTATCTGCAACCCCCGATATGCCAGCGAATCCGCCCACTGTTGGTTCAACCTTCGGTCTGCCGCTGCCAAAGGCACCGCTCCATGTGCCAGGCAAGCCGCCAGCCTGGCTATGGGCCTCTACCGTCGGTAATCAGCACACCGGCGCTTTCACATATATTCAATCGCAGCATCCACTCCTGCTATCCATGTTACGCTACATGAAATCGGGATTTAATAAGCATCATATCTTTGTCAATAAACTCAAGGCAAACTGGAATTTTGTAGATTGGGCGCCCGCACTTATTGGCGCGCCGGACACGCCGCCTGGAGCCTTTGTGGTAAAGGTAAGAAAGATTTCGGATCATGAAATCTTGACCGTCACGTTGCCCAAAGCGGTGCAGGCGACCATGGCAGTTCCGGGTACCGGCGTGACCCTGAAAGGGAAGACCATCATCGTGCACCATATGCCAGAAAATCGTTGCAGCTTTGTTCTGCATAAACCCGGTCGTTACAAAATTGTTTCCAGCGGTGATGAATATTCCACCTGATTTGATCACATTGTTGTCCCTGCTGGTTGCAGCGTTGGTCATGGCCCGCAAATACTCAAAAAGAAAGGTGGCGATTTATGGCGAATGAAACGAAGAACACGCAAGGCACCACCGGCGCTCAAGATATGACGCGTCGCCAGCTCCTGGCGGCTTCGGCCGGAGTGATACTTACCTCCGTGGCCGGGATAAACAATACTTTTGGCTCTGCGGCTGCTGCCGATTCGGTAACCGCGATTATGGCTTCGACAAATAATGCGACTGGCTCCGCCAATGCCCTGCCAAAATCGGATCACAGCAATTCCTTTTACATCATGCCGATATGGGAAAGCGGGCTTGATCGCCAGAGCACAACGGACGACCAGTATCGCGAGCAGATTGCGAAAATGAAAAAGCAATTCGGTCCCGGCAATAATTACAACAAATTGGGATTCGCATCCATCTATGCTGCGGGAAATCTGCCGATGCTTTTGCGACAGCTCAAGGTGTTTCACGAAAATAACATTCATCGTGGTGTGATTTTTGCCATGCAAACCCATGACGGGGGACTGGCCAACCCCAACGGCGATCTGCGGAATTATCAATGGCGGCTGAATGGAAAAACGTGGCGCGGAATGCCCGGCCCCGCTCAGGGAAGAGACACACTTGTTGTAACGCCTTCCCGTTACGCTTTGGCAATTCGAGGGGAAATGCACCGCAAAGCCACGCGCTGGGCGGAAGAAATTAAAACGGCTATGCGGGCGTATCCCGGAGTTATTGCCATCATCAATTTTGCCATCGAGGAAGAATTGGCCATCGGCGGCACGGTCAGCAACGAATATCTCGGCGACTACAGCCCATTTGCCATTGCGGAATTTCGTGACTGGCTGCGACATCGCGGACTTTATGCGCCCGGCGCCAGCTATGCCGGACAGGGCGCACCGGAGTCAATCACGGGACCATTTATTTCAGTTGATGGCCACCGGGTCAGCCCTTTTTATGATGATCCAGCGCCCGATGACGCCAACAGAAGGGGTAAATCATTTAACGACATATTTGGTACACATTTTCACACCTGGACCTTGGCCTATTGGGATATAGACACATTTGCTGACCCCATTACTGATCCGAATTTTAATCCCATGCCACATTCGGGTAAGGGCTTTACCGCCGGCGGTTTTGACGCGCCGCGCATTATAAATCATTCTCGATGGTGGAAGGCATGGGATTGGACATATCAGGGCGACAACAATGCCTTCCCGGCAGGCAATCCGTCGCGTCCGGCGTATGGTTTCCGTGAATGTGAAGTGGCCCATTTTGTTCAGGATGTTGCCAGTTTGCTCATTGCCCAGGGCTTACCAAAGGAGTTGCTTTACGCCCACCAGATTCCCGCGGAATTACTGGGGGATGCGCCGGCCGGCGCCCGCCGGGCTTTGTCTTCTGCTTCGACCATCTGGTCGGGCTATTTACCGCAGAATGGGCATGTCGGGATTACTCGTTTTGGCGGTCTGAATCCCGCTATGATCGCCCAATACAGCCACAACTGGGGAATTTTCGAGTGGCATCCGGCTCCGAATCAACCCCCGGACAGTCTGGTGCTTTATCATGCAGCGTTAAGTGATCTGAGAAAATTCGTAGCTCATGGCTGCCATGCACTATTTCCCGGCTGGTGGCATGCCGATAGAGTGGGCAAAACGTTCCCATTAAATGACAGTCATCTGGCCAAAGCCATTCACACCTTTTTTGCCGAGCAACCCAATGCTCCGCATTGGCCAGACGGGTAATAAAGGGAATCGCGAAGCGTTAACCATATCAACAACCGAACGTATGGAATGACGGTGCTCGCATCAGGCTAAATACGTTTGGGTCGTGCCGATTTGGACAACATGCGATGGCTCCGTGCTGTTGCATTGAGTTGTACCGTGGTTTAATCCGGTAAGGAAAATCAAGATGTTCTCAATGCCTTTGCGGCCCCTCTTAAGCGTCAGATTATTTATCATTACCGGTGCCCTGATGATGAACGTTTGCAGCGTTGCGCGGGCAGTCCTCCTGCACATTGTTGCGGACCGCACCGTTATATCTGAAGGCGGAACGGTCGATATCAGGGCCACGGTCACGCGCTTAAGATCTGATTCCGGCGTCCATATCGCTAAGGTTAAACTATGGCCATACGTCAACGGAAAGCAATGGGGCGCCGCCGGCGAAACCAACCGGTCCGGTGATACGACGTTTATCATTCCACTGCCGACGACGGGAACGGCCCGCATAACGGTGGCGGCAAGCAGGCCGGCCAAGGCAATTTTTCCGGTGGGGCGGCCGAAGCCCTTTGGCGCGCTGACTTCCAATACCGTTTTGGTAGCGGTGAAGGCGAGAAAAGTTATCATGCCTGTGCATCGGCGGCATCTGGTGGGAATAGATTATGAACCGTGGTTCACGCCGCTAAATATGACCTGGAACACCGCTGAAGCTGTTCCGCTGCTGGGAAAATATTCTTCTTTCAATCGCGCAGTTATCCGACAACATGCGCTGTGGCTGGACCGGATGGGAATTAACTATATTGTCATTGACTGGTCCAACAATCTTTGGGGCAAAACCCGTTTCCGACAATGCCCGTCAACCGCCAGGCAATTGATATCCGCAACCACGGCGTTGTTAAAAACCTACGCACAAATGCGACGGCACGGCCTTGCCACTCCTCAGGTGACGCTGCTGCTGGGGCTTATCAATGGTCCGCCTACAACCACGCGAGCCGTTAACGGAGAGATGGCGTGGATTTTCCGGAATTATATTCAAAATCCCAAATTCACTGGATTGTGGCTTCACGATCACAAAAAGCCGCTGATTATCATATTCAATGGAGTTGGTCCGGCGTTTTTAGCGGGCAAACTGGCATCTGGTGAACCTCCGATCAATACGCGTCATTTCACCTTGCGCTGGATGGCATCACAATTGCAGAATACGCCACAAATCGGGCGCGCCGGCTACTGGTCCTGGATGGATGGTTCCATTCATCCGATTCCGGTGTATCATCACGGCCAATGCGAAGATTTGACCATAACGCCGGCTTATTTTGCCAACGGTGGCTGGCTGGCTCGGTCGGCACGGGCGAGAGACAATGGATTAACATATATCAATGAATTTAATTCCGCACTGCGTTATCGTCCGCGATTCCTAAACATCTGCCAATGGAATGAATTTGCCGGCCAACCGATTGATCAAGGCTACGGACCTGAGCATAATCATTATGTCGATTGCTACAATACGCATCTCAACAATGATATTGAACCAACCTCGCTGAACGCATGCGCTTACCGCGGCTGCGGCGGCTGGGGATTTTATTATCTGAATCTGACGCGCGCGTGCATCAACCTGTACCATCAAAAGGTGCCACGAACCACGGTTGTTGCAATCGGTGCGCCGCATCGCAATGCGCTGCTGACCGGACAAACGGTAAACGTCCGCTGGGCGTGCATCGGTAAGGCACCGCAAAGTTTTACAGTGCTGCTTGATGGTCGGAAAATGGCCGCCGATATTAACCCAGCCGCACGGGCGTATACGCTGACACTATCAGGCTTGAACCCGGGACGCCATGACCTGACGTTGCTTGCCAATGGGGGAATTAGTTTCTTCAAACTGTCCTATACGCACGAATCGCGGCGATTGCACGATGCCATTAAGGCGGCGGCACACGTCGCATTTTTTATAAAGTAAACCTATAGCGGCAATTCTGGAATGACGGTTTAACGGCCCTGATGCGGCTTAGCCGGTCAAGTGGCCAGAGCGTATCCGGATATTATGGTTACCAGAGACAGTCGCCCGATAAATCCGGGGTGTGCGCTTCGCGGTGCTCTTTCGGATCAGGCTGTTGTATCTTTTTCGTGCCTGCCAGGCGGCAGTGTCCGCAGACGTCGCCCGACCAGTTTCTCGAATTTGTATATGGCGCGGTCGGCGGCCAGCGGCCTGCCGTTTGTGTGGCACGGCGAAGGGGGGTGATGTCCCTTGGATCGTCGGCTTGCCGGAGGAAAGCCCGCCACGCCTCCGGGGAGGGCCTGAATCCGGTGGCACTGATTAAATCATTTGGAAAGCTCGGTGGCATCGCCTGGCCAACATGTACCGCTGTCACATTCGCGGCGACGGTTTCCTCAGCCAATATTCTGAGGTAGGCACGCCGATCATCATCGACGAAAAAAACCGTTTGACGGTTATTTCCACGCTAGGAGCCTGTCCAAGTAATGGCCGGGATTGCGATGGGTAGGGCCAGCGGTTGACGCCCATGGCGGCGACGACCAGCGGCATTCAGCGATGGCCTGATTCTTTTGCGGCATGGTACAACACCCACCGCCCGCATAGCGCATTGGAATTCAGGACGCCTGAAGAAGCGTTTTGCGGGAAAACGCTGTTGAAACCGGTGGCCTACCGCACCCGTGACGGGCCAGACCTCGAAATCCAGATCGCACGACGACATTATCGCGGTGATCCGCGACTGCCGATCGTTGATATCCGTGTTCGCAAAGCGGCTTGAACCTTCGCGGAGCGGCGAAGCATAGGATGCCGCCCCGGCATCCGCGCCCGCGATGCGCGCAGGGCGGGAATTTTTCACCCGAGAGCGGGCGCAAGACGCTGAAATTATTCCACATATTGCCATAATTACATAGCATCTCACCGTTAGACAACTGTGCAATCAGCCGTTATTATGAATATTAGCACGTTCACAATTAGCTGGGCCGCTACAGACAACCAGCAAATCATCCCTTATCATCAATATTAGATCCTTCGCAATTAGCCGGGCCGCTTCAACATTCTCGACGCGGTGAATTGGGAATGCCTTTCGGGCGTTGACGCCCGCAGTGCGCGCACGGCGGAGTTTTTTCTTACGCCGGCGTGGCCTCGGATACTGCATTATCACACTTATCGCCATAAATCCATACCACCCGGCCGTTTGCCAACCACCCAATCATCCCTTATCATGCATATTAGGACCTTCACAATTGGCTGGGCCACCAGTCCGGGACGCTGGGGATATCCGGGGATATAGCAAATGCCGTGCCGATTAAATCGACAGGCCCCGCGCCGGGATTGCAGTTGTCTCCATTATCATGAACATCAGCCGAATCACAATCCTCTGGGCCGCTATAGCCGCTACATCCGCTATAAACATGAGCGTCAAATTGCCACCACGTATTCGCTGAAATTTCGGATTATTCCGTATTGCCGGTCCTCTTGGCAAATTAATCCGAATGACATGGTGCCACCGGCGTCGAACCGCACTGAGATAACATACTCGTCCTCGAATCGCGAGAATTTACTGGCAGTGAAGGTCCACTCCTCACCGACTGGGTGCAGGACGCCATCCGCATCAGTGAATGCTCGCGTAACGCGGTATCTTTGGCCGCGCACTATGCGCAACCGCTCCGAGGAGGCCATATCTGATGCTGTGAATTTTTCTTTGGGATCCATTTCGGCCCTTTCTATGCAAACGGTACCCGCATTTTCAACCCAACTCCCAACACGCACCCCATTTAGATCGGTATAAAGGCCCCGTTATTCGGAACATAGAATTGGATTCCTCCGCCCGTCCACGGAACTTTAACCTCGTCCGGATAAAGAAAATCGGAGGCGGCCGACTGCAGTGCGGTGACTGGCTCGCTATTGCTATACAGGACGAGATCGCGGGTGACCGCATCCCCTATTCCGGCCTCAAGAGGATTGGTCCCAACCGGCGAAAAGTAACTCCCGGTTGCCCTACCCCATTTCACAAACTGCTGCAAGACCGTCCTAGGGGCGATCGTTACCACGCTAACTGGCCGGGTAAAATCGATTCCCCGCATATGGAGCACCGCCTCCGCCTCGTCCCGGCCACCGTATGTGGTGAGGAAATTGAATGCGGTTGCCCTATTTACCGTAATGGCGTCCGGGACGAACTCCGGATTCAGAACGTTCAGCGAAACCGTACGCGGCCCAACGTCACCGGCCCCGACCGCAAACAGCCTTCGCAGCCCATTAATCGCCCAACTTCCCTGGCTCGCGTCGTTAAATAACCCCGCGCCAGGTGTACCAGCGAAGCCGATCAGACCGTTGCCAACCTCGCCGATATTGTAGGCAGTCGATTGACTCGCGCCAACTTCTTCCGCGCCCCATTGTATCGCCTGCGATGTGTATGTCTGCACGTACTGGCCGGTCCACAACTCGCGCAGACCTGCCTGGAAATTGTCCACACCGTTGGCGGCTACCGGAATACCGATGCCGAACTCCGATGTCCCGGCACCGATCAGCGACTCGAAAGCGCCGCCAACGGTCTGGAAACCACCCCCGATGCGTTCAATCCACGCCGGCATTGTCACGCTGCCGGGATTGTACGGATTTCCCGCCACCTGGACCACGCCGCGCTCCGGAGCCAGCAAGCTCTGGATACCGGGATTAAACGCCCCCTGCGGCGTTTCGTACACGCCGGGGATGCCGTCATACATCTGGCCATGGTACAGAATGTTCCATGCGTAATGCGTGCCTTCCGCGGTTAGCAACTGCGTGCTGGCATCAAACGTGCTGCCTGAGAATTGCTCTTGAAACTGCCAGTTGGCGTCGCCGCTGGTCGTGGACACCGGATACGGATTGCCGCTGGAATCCAGAGCTTGGGCATTCCCCAGTCCATCGTAAACGTAACGTTCCACAACGTTGCCGTTGCCATCGGTGATGGCGACCGTGCTACCCTGGGCATCCTGCAACGCATAGACCGAAGCCCCATTCGGCCCGGCCTTCTGCACGACCACGTCGCCGTTTGGAGCGTAGACATACAGAACCGGATCGGTGCCATCAATCTCGTTGATCTCTTGAATCACTTTCCCGGTATTGGCATCGTACACCAAGGTATGTTGCGTCTGAATTGTGCTGGCTTCGCCGGGGAACGTGCCGGATTGGAATTCACCCAACGGCCTGCCGAGCGCATCGTACTGGATCGTTTCGGTCTGTGTAAAGTTGATGCCGTTGGCGGTCTGGCTGACCGTATAGCTCACCGGCTGCCCCCACGCGTTAAACACGGTATTCACCGCACTGCCCGCGGCATTGGTGCTACTGCTGGCATCGCCATTGCTGTTGTAGGTGTTGGAGGTGTTTTGATTCTGGGCGTTGCCGAGATTATCCAACAGTGTGACATTGTTGACATTGTTATAAGTCAGCGCCCCCTGCGGGATCCACGCCATATCCTGCGTCAGGGTGGCACCGGCGATCGAACC
>JAJZOA010000214.1 GCA_021852225.1 Planctomycetota bacterium | reverse complement strand
ACCGGCGAGTGCACATTGTATTTCCGCCTTCCGTTCGCTGGAGATGCTGTAACTTCCGCGATATCGGCCGATGTTTTATGGTTCTCTTCAAATTTGAACTCCCCAAAAAATGGAATGCCGCCATACCGGCCGGCCAAATAGCCCTTTTGCATGGCCTCATCCTTTCGCGGCGTATAATCCAATAGAGAATACAACGTGGTCGCCCCGTCGGAGGATTTTTCCGTAAAAAATATCTGGTCACGACGCAGAAGGTGCGGATCCAAAAGTGTGGAGTCATGCGTGGTGAAGATTAGCTGCCCACGAGCGCGCCCCGGCGGGACCTCGGCCAGCATTTGCAGCAGCCGCCGGCTAAGAAGCGGATGCAGGCTGTCGTTGAGTTCATCCACAAAAGCCAGCCGCCCGCTGTAGAGTATTCCATGCCACGAACGAAGCAGGCTCAACAATTGGCGTGTGCCGTCCGATTCCCTGCCGATCGGCCACCAGGTTTCACCGCCCGAGGATTTTCGGTGCGATACAAGCAAATCCGGCTGAGAGCGCAGCTCAGACAGAGCTTTTTCCGGCAATGTTTTTCTGATTTCCTCCGAAAGATCAACGAGCCGATCCACGGTCTTGGCGCGAATATCCGTGATTCCGGTGTCCGCAGCCGCGAGCATTTTGGATGCCCAGGCCATGAAACTCTCGTTCTTTGAACATTGCAACAGTTCTTGGTCCGCGAACAGTGGAACGCGGGTGTTAGCGAGCGCAAAAAACTTAAATATCTCTTTTAACAGCTTGTGATTAAAGACAGCCCCCACCGAAACGTAAAGGCTGTTGCGCCGCGTACGCATTTCCAGCGCCGGATCGCGACGGAAATGGGTTCGACTAAAGTGCCAGGTGCTCACTCCCGACTTGCTGACGGTTCGGGAGAAAAGCCGCTGCGGATGTGTTTTGGGGAACGCCGTAAGCTCCTCGCTGTGCACCCGGTCGCGGGAAAGGGCAACATCATATACATAGACTACCTCATTGATTATGAAGGTGGTTGAAAAACAGCTCGGTTTGTCCTTGGACAAATCGTCAAGTTCAAATGGCGTTACAGGTAATCGATCGTTTTCGGTGCCCTGTTTTGCAGATGTCGTGACGATTCGGATTAACCTGTTAAACGCCCTTATAAAGTTACTCTTTCCCGATGCATTGGCACCATAAATGGCGGCCACATTAAGTACACGACGTCCCTTTAAGGCTGGTGCAAGGATGGCAGTTGTATTGGCGATCGATTCACGGCTGTCCTCCGCCAGCAGACTCATGGTTTGGCGTTCGCGATAGGAACGATAGTTTTCGACGGAGAATGAAATCAACATATTACCTGACACCTTTGCAACGGGGGCGCGGTCCACCAGAGGTAGATTGCACATGCTACTTTGTTATTATCATACAAAACATAGGCCATAATTGAAAGAAAGTCACACAAACGCATCTTTTTTTGCTTTTTCAATCGATTATAAGTGATACCATACAAGATTGGGCTACAGAATCGCCTGCTCCCGCTTCCGCAAATCTATTGCCGGCGTTGCATAATTTACTGCGGCGGGTGCGGGTGTGGTGTCTTTTTTCGATCATGAATGCGGGCCAGGAAATGTTCCATCGCGTGCCACCCCTGTGTGCGGGCCGGACAGTGGAAATCCATAAATGCGTGGCCCACGCCCGGTATCATCAGCGTCGTGACGGGAATGTGGCTTCGTTTCAACGCCTGCTGCATGATGACGGCCTGAACCGGAGGAACAAGCGTATCGGCTGTGCCTTGCAACAGCAATGTGGGAACGCCGTGGGCGGCCCAGTTCACCGGCGAAGGTGCCAGCAACCAGGTATGCGGATGAAGTTTTCGCCACGCGGCCAGATATTGAACCACCAGCCGCCGACCGAAGGACCTCCGCGGCAGATACCGGATAAAGGCAGCGTCGGTGGGCGTATAAAAGCCGATTGCCGCCGCCGCGTGCAGCCGGACCGCCGGGTAACGCGACGCGGGAAAGTCACGGGAATGGCGTGTATACGCTGTCAGCAGGGCCAGATGAGCCCCGGCGGACGCGCCTGCAATTACAATTCTAGTTATGTTAATATGATATTTTTCGGCGTGCATGATAAGCCACGCCAGGGCGTTTTTGCAGTCTTCCAGATCCGCTGGAAATTCACCGCCCCGCCGCACCAGACGGTAATTGATGTTAAACACAACCCAGCCGCGTTTGGCCAGCCGGGGAGCCAGAAAGGAAACGCCGGCATCGCCCTTGCTCCCGGCCACCCAGCCGCCGCCATGTAACAGCAGCACCGCCGGGAACGGGCCGTGGCCCGCGGGCAGGTATAAATCTCCAATACGGACATGTCCATGCGGATGAATATATGGAATATTTCGCAGCACCCGCGGCGAAGCGGTCGCCAGCGCGGTGCGGGCAGGCGAAGCCGACGATATTGCGGGGCCGATATCCCAGAGGGATGTCATTGCCGCAATCAGCAGGCAGAAAAACAGGCAAGTGGCTGCAGCCGAGCGCATGGGGCAGTCTCCGTAAGACACGCGGGTTCCGACCGGGTATTGTAGGCTGCCACAGCGCGGCTGGTGCGGCGTGCGGCAAACCGAACGGCAATTCAAATTTTGTCGGCTAAATTCTTATGCATTTATGCCTTCCGCACGGCGGGTTTCAATTTGTGCGCGGTTTTGTCACCGCACCAGAAACGCGAGAAGGCCTTTTCGATTGCCGGCCGAAAGGGTTCCAAGATTCCGCGAACCATGGCGAATGAACATGTCCCGCAACCGATCGGTCAATTCTGTCGACCCGTGACGCGCTCCAGAGTTAAAACGGTGGGTCCGCCCGCGGCGGATTGAACGGGTTTAAATTGCGGAAATACAATGTGCACTCGCCGGTGAATATGTGCCACACCGGAGGCCAGCAGCAACGCTTTCACTTGGGCCTCGCGCCGTTGACCAATCAGTATTGCCACACCGCGTGTGCGGCGACCCGCTTCGCGCCGCGCGCCGGGTTCCAGCACGGAAGAAAGAAATTCAATCGCCAGCCGGGTATGCGTTAGGCGCTGGTCCAGCCGCAGAAGCTGGTCGCGGTTGCGCTGTATGGCGGCCGAGCGCAGGCGAATGGCCGCGTTTCCCTGGAGTCGGCCGACCAGTGCGACGCGCTGCACCAAAAGGCGGCGCTGCCGCTGGCGGAGTGCGTTGATAAGCTCCAGCGCCTCCTTGGGTGACGGATTGGCCCGCTGTTCCGCCACCGCAAAATCCCCGGTACTAAGCTGCTGGCTCACCACCACCTGAAGTGAATCATGGCCCCGCAACAGGTGAATCACGCGGCGGATTGCGGCATCGCCTTGCGATGTAAGGCCGGTCGCCGCGGGGGCGTAAAGCACATATTCCGGCGGGTAAGGTGCCGGTTTTGCGGAGGCCCCGCCGAAAAGTCCGCCCACCAGTTTAAGCGGCGAACTGGCAATCCCAATTGCGATAGCCTTGGCCATGGAACCGATGACACCGCCTTCAACAGCTGACATTGAGATATGTGAATGTCGTATTGGCACGCCGAAGGAAAGCGTGATGGAACCGTCCGGTGCCTCAATGGCGGCCACGGCCAAATCCAGCGGAGTGGGAAGCCGCAGAACATCGCGCAGCGGTCCGTTGGCCGGTTCCGAGAGTTTCAGGTCGGTCAACACCAGTTTGACATGGGTATCCAATTTTTCGGGACTGGCGATTCGGGTATCGGTGGATCCGTCGAATACGCCACCGCTCAGTGTCACACCGGTATTGGCGGCTGCATCGTGAAATGCGGCGAGTTCCAGGCCGTTGATACTGGTCTGAATCCACCCATGAAGTGTCGGGTATACATATATCTGTCCGTTTGCTGAAACCTGGGAAAACAGCTTGCGATGGCGTATGGGAACGGCGGGCACCGGCCCTGTTGC
>JAJZOA010000010.1 GCA_021852225.1 Planctomycetota bacterium | reverse complement strand
TGATATGGCGGATTTTCATGGCGATCCATTTCAGGCCAAGCTGGTGTTGTACATTGGCGGCAACTATTTTTTTGCCGTGGCTCCGCTGGTAACCGCGTTTGAAAAGCTGCATCCAAAGCTGAAAGGCAAAATCTTTGCCGAGACTTTGCCGCCGGGCATTCTGTTGCGGCAATTGAAGGCCCATGGCCGGATCACGGTGGGGAACATGACATTCAGCGCCCCGGCGGATGTTTACGCGGCGGGATTGCTGAAGGTCAAAGCGTTGATTGCCAAGGGGATTCTTAGTGGCCCGGCGATCAGCTATGCCACCAACAATCTCACAATCATGATTCCGAAGGGCAATCCGGGCCATATTCATTCGCTGCGTGATTTGGGCCGGCCCGGCGTGCGCTTGTCCATGCCCAACCCGGCATGGGAGGGCGTGGCCCGACAGATCAAACTTTCTCTGGTGAAAGCGGGCGGAAAGGCGCTGGAGAAGATGGTTTATCGAACCAAGGTCCATAATGGCCAAACCATTCTCACGCACATCCACCATCGGCAAACACCGCTGTATTTAATGCAGGGATTGGCGGATGCGGGCGTAACCTGGAAATCCGAGGCGATATTCCAGGAGCAGGCTGGCCATCCGATTGCGAATGTGCCAATTCCGGCCAAAGACAACACCACGGCGATTTACGCCGGTGCGGTAATGAAAAATTCCCGGCATCGTCGGGCGGCCATGCAGTGGCTGGGATTTCTAAAAACCTCCACCGCCCAGGCGATTTTCGCGCGGTACGGATTTAAGCCGGTGGCGGCGAATCTGAAACGGCGGCAGGCTCGGCAAGAGCATGTGGGCGATTCTGGCGGCACAGTGATTTTTGCCGATGCGGTGGCCCCCGCACCCATGGCTGATCCTGGCGCGGCAAAATCGTTCACTCCGCCGCCGGAATCAGCCATGCCGGGCGGTAAGCTCGGGAAGATGATTAAGCTTGGCGAGAATGTGTTTAACGATACCCAGAAGTATGCGACTAAATATGTGGGCAATGGTTTGAATTGCGAGAATTGCCATTTGCAGGCCGGGCGGCAGGCTTATGCGGCACCGTTGTGGGGTGCGTATGTGATTTATCCGCGGTATCAGGCCAAGGCAGGTAAGGTGGTGACGCTGGCCAAGCGGTTTCAAGAATGTTTCCAATTCAGCATGAATGGCAAAGCACCACGGGCGAATGGCAAGATCATCACCGCGTTGATCAGCTACAGCGCGTGGCTGGCCAAGGGCGCTGCGGTGGGAACGAATCTGCCGGGGCGGGGATACAAAATTCTCAAGCTGCCGCCGATGAAACCCAATGCCGCCCGCGGCAAAGCGGTATTCGCAGTCAATTGTCTGGTCTGTCATGGCGTACATGGTCAGGGAGTTAAAGTCAACGGCGCATACCAATTTCCGCCGCTATGGGGACCGCATTCATTTAATTCCGGTGCCGGAATGGCGAAAATAAAATTAGCCGCCGCATTCATCAAAGCCAATATGCCCCTGACCAAACCTGGCAGCCTTAGCGAGCAGCAGGCGTGGGATGTGGCGGCGTATGTGGACAGCCATAAACGACCGCCGGTGCCGCGGAAAGCGGCGGGGAAGTAATGGCCCTCTATAGCCTGATTCCCAGGTTTCTGAATACGATCCCAGCTTGTCGTAATCCATTCACCGAAGGCTGCAGGCGACATTACACAAAGCACGGATTTAATTTATTATAGGGCCTTGTAAATCATATCGCGTATTTTTCGTCATATTTTCACAAAATATGGCATAAAAGCGCATTATTTAGATAGATATTGCAAATAATTTGCAATATCACATTTAACGGCTAAAATAGTCCGGTGACGATTAGCCAGTCGGGATTCTTCTCGACCGGCTAATTCAGGACACCCGTATGCCACGGATTGGGCTCGATGAATTGCGGAATTTTGGCGGGCCGGTTATATGATTTACGAATTTACAGTTGAAAATTTCCGTTCATTCGGTGCGGCGCAGACACTGAGCCTGACCAAAGGAAAGGAACGAAACAAGCCGGAGAACCTTATTGACGGGCCACCGGGATTTCCAAAGGCTGTCCGCACAGCAGCGGTCCTTGGACACAACGCATCAGGTAAAACTAATCTGTTCCTTGCGGCCCAAGCCATGTGGCAGACCATTGCGATTTCAGCCACGCGGTTGAATGCTGGCAATTTAATTCCTGACATTGTCCCCCACCGTCTGGATCCCGAATGGGCCGGTAAGCCCACACGATTCGAAGTTGCATTTTCGATGGGACATCGGGTGTTTCGCTATGGTTTCTCAGCAACGGCAAAGGCGATTGTTACGGAAAATCTCGCCGAGGAATTTACGGCCGCCAAGCCTCACATATTGTTTGAGCGCCACTCAACAGCCGCAGACGGAGCCGCCAGTGTTAAATTCAGCGACGATTTCGACAACGCGGCGAAAGATAACGTTCCCAAGCTCACACGCGATAACGCTCTGATACTTTCTTCCGGAGCAAACCTCAACGTTCCGGTGCTGCGCGATATTTACACCCATATAATGCGAGGGGTTAAACTCATTTGGTTTTCTCCTTTTGCCAACACCCAAGATTTATTGGCACAGAATATCCAGGAGGATGACCTCTTCCGCCACCAATTATTGAATGCCCTGCGTGATGCTGATATCAGCATCACGAATTTGCGTGTGCAAGCCCCGCCGGAACCAGGTGACGACGAGATAGAACGGCTACGACTTCATCTAGCCCCCCAACACGGTGATCGTGCCCGTGAAATGGCGGTGATGTTTGCCAGGCAGGGAAAGCAAAGGGCAATTCTATCAGAGCATGTCCGCACCGACGGCAGCATGGTTGAATTTGCTTGGGCAGAAGAGTCGCAGGGTACACAATTATTCGCGATGTTGTTCTTTCTGGTTACCCAAGCGCTACGCGACGGCTCAACACTGGTTGCCGATGAATTCGGTTCCAGCATACACCCCCTGTTGGCAAAAAGGTTGCTGGAGCTATTTCAAAACCCCCAGAACAACCCCCGTGGCGCTCAGTTAATTTTCACCACGCATTACAGCCAGCTCATGACACCGGAATTATTCCGCAAAGACCAGCTCTGGATCGCCGATAAAACGCCGCAAGGGCAGACCGAGCTCTTTAGCCTTGCCGACTTTCGGGGCGAGAAATATACCCGCAGTTCTGAAATGTTTGAGAAAAATTATCTCGAGGGCCGTTACCGCGGCATCGGAAATTTCGGCCCGACACTTTCCGGCGTACCGCTCGGTGCCACCTCTGCAGAGGAAGCCGAAAGCGGTGAAAAAAAATGAGCCTCCGACGCCCACAGCACTCAAAACCCAACCCCAAGCCCGTGCTGATCATATGCGAAGGCTACTTGGAAACCAGCTATTTTTCCGCGTTGCAGCGACATCCCAACGTCCGAAACCGTTATGCATTGGAAACTCATTGCGCTGGCGGCGGCGGACACCAAAATGTTATTAAGGAAGCAGAAAAACGTGCGAGGAGTTGCGCCAAGGGCACGGCCATTTGGTGCATCTTCGATGTTGAATTAAACCCCGGCTGCCCCCAACTTCAGCAAAGCCTGGCCAGGTGCGCCACGAAGGGTTTTAAGGCTGGTTTATCCAATCCCTGTTTCAATATCTGGGCCATAGCGCACCGAGAGAATATTGGGACAGGCACACTGACCCCGGACGATTCACTGCGTAAACTGAGTTCTCTGATTGGTGGCAGGCTGGAGGTTCACAATACCGACTGGGTATTAGAGCAAATTGTCGGCGGCAAGGATTTTCCCAACATCACATCCGCTTTTGCAAATATCGCACACTTTACCGCCAGCCAGACCGACCAAATCCTAAGCAAGAATCCGTCTACAAGCGTAGGCGAGCTGGTCCAATTCCTCACCGAAATTTGATAGCCCGAGCATAGCG
>JAJZOA010000050.1 GCA_021852225.1 Planctomycetota bacterium | reverse complement strand
CAGTTTAATCGGGGGGCCAGCTGTTTTATTGTGCATGCCGGCTCGTTCCGCCCAAGGGCACCGGGCTATCACGCAGCCCTGAACAAAACAACACCCATCCGCTGTTGCCCGGTTTTCAGGCGGCGAATATGTCGGCCAAGCCGTTTTTTCTGGTGCAGCGGATAATCTATCAAAGCAGGGCCTTGCAGCGGGCCTTGTTTACAGTATGAACATTGGGCAGAATCTCTCTTCACAGGCACCGGCAAAGGAAACGACACGGCCACCTGCTCAATTTTATTTATCGGCAAATCAAGACCGTGGGCTTGAATTTGTTTCAATTCTCGTTCGCTCCGCACTTCATTTAACTTCAAAAAGTGAGCTTTTTTTGCCATGGGTCCCATTATTTCTCGCGTTTGGGTATTATGCACACTGTGATGAGTCCTTTAATTATCGTCGGGTGCACCGCCAGCGGAAAGTCCGATCTGGCCGAATTCCTCGCGGAAAAATGGCTTGGACCGACCGGCCAGCCCGCCGTTGTGATGGCCGTAGATTCCATGCAGGTGTACCGCGGGATGGATATTGGCACCGCCAAACCGTCCATTCAGACACGCCAACGCATAAGCCACCAAATGATTGATGTAGCCGACCCCTGGGAATCCTTTTCCGCCGCCCGGTTTGCCGCTATGGCCACTCCAATTCTCGATCAATGCCGTGCCAGCCAGACGCCCCTGATTCTGGTGGCCGGCACCATTCTGTACCTGCGGGCATTGCTGGAGGGGCTGTTTGAAGGGCCGGCCGCCAATCCGGAAATCCGCGGCCAACTTGCCGCTTTTGCCGCCGAACATTCCCTTTCCGCACTGCATCAGGAACTCTCCCGCATAGATCCGGTATCCGCGGCACGCATTCACCCCAATGATCAGCGACGGATTATTCGCGCCTTGGAAGTGTTCCGCCTGACGGGTCAAACTATCAGCGACCTGCAAACACAATGGCAACACCAGCACCCGCAAATAAGCTCGCGTATCATTGGAATTGCCCGTGATAAATCCGAATTGAATTCCCGCATTAATCGCCGCGTCAAGGCGATGGTCGATCTTGGCCTGGTGGACGAAGTTGTCCGTTTGGCCGCCGCTCCTGGCGGACTTTCCGATCAGGCCCGCCAGGCGGTCGGATATCGTGAAATTCTTGAATATCTTGCGGGCCGCCTGTCGTTGCCCGACGCCCTTGAAAAAATAAAAATTAACACGCGGCATCTGGCCAAACTTCAGCGCACATGGCTTAAAAGATTCCCATCGGTAGAATGGATTCCCGCCGATATGGCTCGTACGACTCAGGAAATTGCCCAGCCGATTCTAAACCAGTTGTGCTCCCCCGCGCTGCGGCCGACAATTTGACACTCTATCAGGAAAGGAGCCGTTGCATGTTGCGTGTTCTGGCTATTGATGTGGGTTCATCATCCATTAAGGCTGGCCTGTTAAAAGGGGGCAAGCTTAAGCGGTCCGCACATATTCCCATCGCCTCTGCCGCCAGTGGGAACACAATTGAAATTCCCGCATTGAGTCTGCTGGCTGCTTTCCGCCAGACCATTCTGCAAATGATGGATGGTCATAAAAAGCTCGACGCCATTAACATTGATACGTTTTGCCCGGGTCTGGTGGGGTTGAATCGCCGCGGCCAGCCTGTTGTCGGCTGCATTTCCCACCAAGACCGCCGCAGCGAAAAGCAGGCCATGGAACTGCAGCAACGCATCGGCCGCGACCGCCATCTGGCATTAACTGGCAATCTTCCCTTTCCTGGAGGCATCGCATCCACCTCGTTGCTCTGGATAAGGGAAAATCAACCTGCGGTGTTTAAGCAACTCCACCGCATTGGCCAGCCCACCACACTTCTTATTCACGCCCTGACCGGTCAATGGGTGATTGATCCATCCCAGGCCGCCTTTCTGGGGCTTTATGATGCCGTAGGCCTTACCGGGTGGGTGCCGGAATTGCTTGCGGCAGTCGGCGTTCGGCCACAACAACTGCCGGTCATTCGCTTTGCCGATCAGATCGCCGGCACCGTCACGCCCGCGGCCGCCCGCGGTCTGGGTCTGCCCGCCGGCTGCCCCGTTTATTCCGGCATTGTGGATACCAGCGCCGCCATGGTTGCCACAGATTGCCAGCCCGGCCGAATGGTGCATAGCGCCGGCTCCACGGATGTGCTGGCCATCTGCCTGCCGCGGGCTTGCCCCGCGCCCGACATTCTCACGCGTCCCCTGGGTACACAAAAAATAGCGCCCAACACATGGCTGGCGGTCAGCACCATTGCCGCCGGCGGCTCCAGCATAAAATGGGCGCATGCTAATCTTTTCCCGGATATGTCGTTCAAAGATTTCAACAAACTTATGCGAAAGCTGGCCGACAATCTTAACGAAAAATCATGTGATACTCCGGCCACTGATGCCGTTCAATTTTCCCCATATCTTGCCGGTGACCGCACCAGCCTGGAAACGCGCCGTGCGGAATTTTCAAATTTGACACTTGGCACCACGCGCCAGCAGATGCTTTCGGCCATGCTGTCTTCGCTGGCACGAGCCAGCCGCCGCCGCTTTATCCGTTTATCTGAAATTCATCAGCCCAAACGGGAAATATTCACCATGGGAGGTCAGCAGGAACTTGCTGATCTGATGCACCGATGCTGGCCGGGCAAATGGTCTTTTACGCCACTATCCAATGAAGCCATTGGCGGTCTGAATCGCATTGCAACCGCATGTCCGGCGTCGCAAAAATCGGATATCTGAAATTCCAGATATAAAGCCCCCCGCTTATTTGTATCCCTGCGGGCCGCCTGACTTGAAATATTTCTCCGCAATCGCCTGGCTCAATTCCACACCATGAATATTGGCAAGCGTACACAGCCACGCGAATACGTCCGCGAATTCCTCCCGCAAATTCGCCGCATCGTTTCCCTGCAATGCCGTGGCCAGTTCACCGACTTCTTCAATAAACCAGACAAATGTTGCCGCGGATCCGCGTTCAATGTCCCGTGTCGAGTATTTTTGCCGAATATGTTCCTGAAACGATTCAATTGTCATCGGTGGCCCGGTTTGTTCGTGGTTCATCTGATTCATTTTATTTATCCAAAAAAATCACCAAATAAAATCGTTAAACCCGCTGAATTTCAGCGCCGCCGGCGCATTTTTCGCCACAAGCGACTTGCCGGAGAGCCTCATAAACTGCAATTCCCGCCGACGTGGAAACATTCAGACACCGCTGCCCCGACTGCATGGGAATTCTGACGGTCTGCATGGCATATTTTTCCACAAATGCCGTCGGCAACCCCTTGGATTCACTTCCGAATACCAGAAAGTCATCCGCTGAAAACTGGACATTCCATAAATCACGGCGGCCGCGCGCGGAAAAAAGATGGAAATGGATCCCCAACTGCTTTTCAAACGCCAGCACATCATCATGTATCACCGGTTGAAGTGTCTGCCAGTAATCCATCCCTGATCGGCGTAGCCGCGAATCAGAAATAAAAAATCCAAGAGGGCGCACCAGATGCAACTCCACACCGGTTACCGCGCACAGCCGCGCAATGTTTCCGGTATTCTGGGGAATATCCGGCTCTACAAGTGCTACCCGCAGTCGATGTAGGGGAAAAACTTCGGGCGTCGGACCGGCGCCAGATTGCTTCAACTTGGCGTCAGTCCCGCGATTCATTCGGTCTGTTTCCTTTGGATGCTTCTTCCTTTGGTCCCACCACCACCGTTCGCGCCAGCAGGTCGCCGAGTCGCTGCCGCTGCACACTTACAAAAAGAGAAATCAGCAGTACCACCACAAGCATTTCCGGTATGCGGAATAAATTCCGCAGCATGACCGCCGCGAACCCCGGCTTTTTGCCCTCTTCCGACACCACTCGCAGCGAAAATAAAAACTTTCCGATTGACCGCGCGAACGGTGGTGGTGGGACCAAAGGAA
>JAJZOA010000160.1 GCA_021852225.1 Planctomycetota bacterium | reverse complement strand
CAGTTGAAGCGCCACCCGCCGGGGAAAAACTGGCTACCAGCAGTGTCTGTAGCGGCTTTTCGCCATGCACCACGGCAAGCCGGCCGCGAATTTGCCGGAACGATTCGGCCGTCATGGAAGCCGGGCTGGTCCGAACACAAGTCATCGGACTACCACTGAGCATGGTATCGTCGGCATGGTCCGGGATGAAACCCAGCAAGGGAAGCCGCATAATACCGCTGATGTCGCGCGGTGTGCGGACGCGCGTATTGGTCAATTCCAACAGATAGGCCAGCGCCAATGAAGCCAGAAGACCGAGAATCGGCCCAAGCACAAGGAATCGCTTGAGCCGCGGAAAAGCACATCGTTCCGGAACAGACGCCAGATACTGCAATTCCACCCGTGATGCGTTATGCATGCTGCGCAGATTAAAAAGGTCGGCCCGCTTGGTCAGGCTCGCGAGCATTTTTTCCTGGGTTAACAGAAGAGCCTGTTGGTTGCGAAATTTGGCCAGCGCATCATCAAGATCGCTGACTTCACGTTGTTTTTCATCGCGACGCTTGCGCGTTTCCACCGCAACTGCCAGAGCTTGCTCGGCCTCAGATTTCGCACCCTGCTGCATCTGCAGGCGGGAGCGAACCTTAAGTTTCTGTCGAAGCCGATCAATCTGCTTCTGCACGCTGGCTTCGCGAATTTCCAGCGCAATTGTAGACCGGTGGTCCGCGCCAAGTGTACTTTTAGAAACCGCAACTTCCTGCTTTAAGGCAAGCAGGTTAAGCGTCAGGCTTCGCAACGTCGGATCATCGTTGACCAGTTCCTGCATGCGCGGCGAAAGCTGAAGCGTATTGTTTTGAACCTGCTTTTTAATTGATTCATAATTTGACTGCGCGGCCTGAGCATTAATTTGAGTTTTAGTCACCAGTTGACTGAGATTCGCCAGTGTCGCCTCAAGAATCGCTTCGCGTTCGATAAGACCGGGGACATTATGCGAACGTCGATACAGTTCCAACTCGCGCTGCTGGGCCTGTACCTTGGCAGCCACCCGGGCCTGCGCGGCCGCGACCGCGCGGGCTTCGCGGTTTAACGAAGTCTGTTCAAGATTTTGAACGTACTGAACATACGTGTTGGTGACGGCGTTGACCAGCGCCGCGGTTTCACGGGCGTCATGCCATTCCAGTGAAATGGTAAAGTCGTTGGAATCCGGCTCCGGTTCCACAACCAGATCTTTCCTGAGCTCATGCAAAGGCGAAACCGGATTGGCCTCCAGCCATGTGCTTTTGCGGGCCGGATCGTTTGGAAATTTATAATTGTGTTGAAATGCCGCAGTCTGAAGTGCTTCGTTAAGTACCACCGGGCTTCGGACAATAATGATCTGGGAATTGATTAATCGCTTAATTTCGCCATTTGCGGTCCCGTAATTAATGGTATGAGATTGCAACGGATTGGGTGTACGCGGAAGCACCTGCAGCACCGACACCGCACGGTAATATGGCAAATATTTTCGAAGCGCGAAGAACAATCCTAATGCCACCAGGAATCCAAGCCCGGTCCCCACGACAATCAGGACTCGATGCTTTTTAAGTACAAAACCAAGTTTTGGACCGGATGTCGCTTCATTGGCGCCAGATTGTGGGACAACCGGCACTATCGCATTGGACTGCGTCATAACTTCCCCTGATTCATTCGTAAAACAGCCATCTCTATTGAGAGACAACCCTCAGACAAACCCTTACTATACGGGACGATTAAACTTTCACGCAAGCGTGAAAGCACTCATGTAAAATTTCATCCTCCAACGGCCTTAGTCGATTGGATAGATTTAAGTAGCAATTCGGCACGAGCCAGAATAGTCAAGTGATTTTTTTCCGCCATCGCGATCGCTTTTTCCAAAAAGCGAATCGCTTCCGTGTCCCGCTTTTGGGCCACCAATACGCGGGCTAGATGGTAATATGCAGCCGCCGGCGGATTAAACCGTAACGCATGATGAAGCGCGTTATAGGCCCCAGTGTAATCCTTATTCAGGAATCTGGCCCATCCCAGGGTATCCAGCAGATTTGGATCGTTACAGTACAGCCCCGAGCCTTCCGCATGGGCCTGCAATCTATTGGCCTTTTCGGCGTAATGAAGCGCTTCCACCGGGTCTTTTAGTTTGGCGGCCAGCAGATAGGCCAGATTATTCAGCACGCTGGCATCATCGGGTGTGGCCGCCAGAATTTCGCGATAATACTTTTTCGCTATCGGATATTGCTGAAGTTCATACGCCGACAGAGCCACCGTTCGCAACATTTCATTTCGCATTTCCGCCGGAGGGTTGGCCGCCAAAGCACTTTTGGCAGCGGTTAGTGCATCGCTGTATCTGGCCTGCTTGAACGCCAGGATGGCTGCGAGCGCCCCATTTTCCGCCGTCGCACTCGGATGTTTCGCGATAAAATCATCCACGGCTTTGCGGACCAGTTCGGCCGTTGCGGCCCCATGATAATCATTGATAAAATTCGAGGCTATATCCAAAAATGCCGCTGAATTGGAAAGTGACAGATCCAGCGCTTTGGTATAGTCTCGCGTACCCTCTGGCCAGTTTTTTAATCCGACATTCGCTTGCGCCCGCACCAGATAAAGTGGTACGAAACCAGGTGCCAAAGCCAGCGCCTTGGTGCTGATTTTCAACGCGGTGGACCATTCTCCGCCGGCATTAAGAATTTGACCGTAATCCGCCGCACCCATCGAACCGCGGTTATCCGCAAGATAGGCACGGCGTGCCAACGTCATGGCCCGGCTCTTTCGCCCTTCGAGTAGATCAAGGCGGGCACGGAGAATCCACCAGGCCGGCTGTCGAGGCTCGGCCGCCGTGAGCGTCAGAAGCAACCGATGCAGTCGCTGAACCGGATTAATCGTGCGCAGGGATGCGGCATGTGACGAAATGTCATTGGGTGAAAGATGGACAAACTGCACCGACAAATTGAACAGCAGGTTGGCATACAACTGTTCGACGGTCGGATTCTTGGGTGCCACCTTATTCAATATCGTACGGTATTCCTGAACCGCGCGGGCAAAATGCCCCTGCTGATTATAAATGGCCGCGGTCTGCAGGCGCGATTGCAGATCGTTTGGCACGAGGGAATTAATCAGGGCCAAATCCGCCAGTGCCCGATCCAGTTTACCGCCCGGAAGAGCCATTTCGTCTTCCGCGCGGCTTTCCAAAGCCCGCGTATCGTTTGGATTAAGCGCCAAAGCCTGATTTAAGGCTTGAATGGATTTATGCAAATGTCCCTGCCGACGGAAAGCAAGCCCCTTCAGTTCCAGTCCGGCTTCGTCCTTTTGATTTTTGGCAAAAACATCCGCATCCAGAAGCGCCAATCCTTTGGCTGGCTGACCGGCTCGGATGAGCGTTTCAATGTAACGCAATTGCACCGTTCGATCTTTGGGTCGGGCCTTGAAAAGCGGCCCGTAATAGCCAAGGGCTTTGTTAAAATGCTTAATATTAAAATACATATCACCAAGTCTGCGCTGCGCGACCTGGGTACCGGCAGGCTCAATTTTTTGTGCCGATTTGTAAAGCTGGGTGGCCTGTGCAATATTTCCCTGCGTTTCGTAAAGGTCACCCAGCAGCAGGCGAGCCGCCAATGCGGTGGTCGCATTCTTGCTTTCCGCCAGACCGCCATAAAGGTTTGCCGCGGCAGAAAAATGGTTATTTCTGGAATAGAGCGAACCGAGTTCTTCAGCCAGCGGCAGCGATGTGGGATTCGCCTTCCAGGCCTTTTTAAGCAGGGCGATGGCCTTATCAGGCTGGTTATTGCGGGAATAAAGCAGGCCCAGCCGCATAATATTTTGAATATCGCCGGGATCTGATTTAAGCAATTTTTCCCGCCGTGCGATGGCCGGCGCAGGCGGTCCATACAGGTCCGCAAGAGAATTATTCCAATGATTTAATTCGGAATCCAAAGGCTGATAGGCCAAGCCCTGATTGATCAGGCCGACGGCATTTTCAATAGATGCCTGAGATGGACGGGCCAGATCATATTTCACCAGAGCCTTGATGGCGGCAATATCGTCTGGCGCGCTGGCCAAGGCGGTATGGAGCGCTCGGATACCCGCATCAATGTCGCCGGAAAGCAGCAATGCGTCGCCATAGTATGTTCTTAGCGTTGTATTGTACGGATGGTCTCGCAATGCGGAGCGCAGCACTTTTACCGCCGCGCCGAGATCGTTTTGTGCGATGGCAAGCCGTGCTCTGTACGTTGCCCCGTTCGCCCCGTCCAGATTGCCATCCACGGCACGACGCTCCACCGCCTTGGCCTGTTTGTAATTTTTGGCGGCCAGCGCCAGCGAAAACTGGGCCTCCACCACCTGGCTGTCGTTTGGCTTTAATTTGGCCGCGGCCGTCAGTGCCGCATTGGCCTTGGTCCGATGTCCGGCACCCAGATAATAATTAAACAGCGTGATGTCACGGATAAATGGGTCGCGTAAACGTTTGATGGCCTTAAGCTGGGCATTCTTGGATTCGCTTACGGGCATCACAATGCCCAGCACATCAGAACCGATGCCGGCGAAATTAATCTTCGGCATCACATTTTTTGGATTGGCCAACTGGTCGGATAATACCAGGAATTGAACATTGTTTGGCTCGGCCTTGATCGCCGCATCAAACAATTTCGACGCCTCTGTCCGTTCGTGAAGCGCCGCCAAAGCGGCATACGTCGTCAGCACAATACGGCTGTCACCTGGTGCGGCTTTGCGCCATGGTGCCATGACAGTCAATACGCGATGATAATGCCCATCCAGCCAGTCCAGCCGCGATTTAAGCAGCGCCAGTTCCAGACTCCCGCTGGTATCCACGCCGGCCAGCAGCTTGCGCAATTCCGGAACGCGATTGAGCGCCGCCAGAGCTTTCGCTTCAATGGTAATCGCGGCAAGATTGCCCGGTACCGCCTTAAGCACCCGCTGCGCATCGGCCAGCGCGCCTGCCGGGTCCTGCGCCAGACTCAGTGAGGCACGGTCCAGCAGCACCAGAGGCTGGCCATGAACGACCGCGTTAATCTGATCCAGTTGCGCCAGTGCCGCCCCGCTCTGGTTCATGCTCGCGTACACCTGCGATTGCCATTGATGGTCACGAAACCAGAGTTGCAGATCCGCGGGGTTCTCCGGACTTAATACCCCAGCCGCCTTTTTCAGCCAGCGAAGGGCCTCATCCGGACGTCCCTGAAGAAACCGCAAACGGCCGGTATAAAGCATGACCCATGGAGTCACCGGTTGATGCTGCTTCACCCAGGCCAGTGAATCGGCGGCGTGCAGAACGTACGCTTTGTGCTCCACCGAACCCGACGCGGTCGCCCCAGCCAGTTGTAAATAGGCATCGGTCAACTCCTGATTGATTTCCAGACGGCGTTGCCGGTTAATCAGCGGCGTAAGGCCCTGACCAGCCGAAGGATGGTGCATGCCCGCCAGCAGTGTTTTGACTGCGGCTGCGGCCTGGCCAAGCCTCATTTGATATTGGCCCAGCAACAGATAATTCTGCATTGAATTTGGCTCAACGGCAATTAGCCGTTGCAGGCTTAAAATCACGGCCGCGGGTTTGGCATTGGTGGCCAGAAGCATGTTGACCCGTGCCAGCACAACATGGCGATTCGTGGGGGCGAGCTTAGTTGCGGTGGCCATCGCCTGTTCCGCCTTGGGCAAACCGTCAGGCTGGAAGCGGTACACATTGGCAAGACCGATCCAGCCCAGCGCGTCTTTCGGGTGGGTACGAACAAAACCGAGCATCAGATTCAGACCGGTATCAACGAGTTTGGCGGCACGTTTGGGGCCGATCAGGTTCTGTTTAAGCTCCGCCGAAGCCTGGGCCAGGTAAATAGTCGCCAGCGCCTGAAAGGGCTTATAGTTTTGCGGGGCCAGTTTACAGGCCTGCGCCAGGTCGTGCTTCGCCTGGCTGAAGTTGGAATGGCTGATGCTGGAAAGTCCCGACAGCAGACCAAGCTCCGCCGCCGCCCGCAGACGCCACGCGCGGGCATTTTTGGGATCCAATTCGATAACGGTCGATGCGATTTTCTGGAGGCTTTGCCATTCCGCCCGCTGTCGCGCGAGCTTGGCGAGTTTCCAAGTTACATTCAACAGCCGCAATTGCGCTGGCAGCAGCCGCGGATTAATCTGCACGGCGTTTTCCCAGTTTGAAATCGCATAGGCATAGCGTTCCGGATTGGAAGCGGTGTTTGCAAAATAAAGATCGCCAAGTTGCATGGACATTTGCGCCGCCGTTGGCAGATGTTCCTTCTCCGCCGCGATGGCCGCTCGCTGGTAATAGCTAATGGCCGCGTCCACATTACCAGCCTTCAGCGCCCGTTGGGCAGATGCGATGAGCCGCGTCGGGTTATTCCGATAGACATTCATCCACCAGTAAACACCGCCAGAAAGCGCCACCGCCATAACAAGGAGAGTGACAAGGGAAATCAGAAATTTTGTATTTACTCGTCTGGCCATTTCTATTCCTTAGTAATTCACTTTTGGAGAATCAGTTCGCGTTTCCGGGTGCATCATGCGAACTGGAAGCGGTCGCCGACGCGCTTCCCGAACCAGCTTTTTTTCCGTGGTCAGGACCAGCCGCGGCTGGCGAATTTAATTTTTTCCAATCGGGCAGGCAATGTTCAATAGACGGAAGGGCACTTCGCATAAAAGCCGTGATTACCCGCAACGCCCGAGTTCGGGTGCACAAGCCTTCCACATCAACTTCAATTTTGGCATCGTACCCAAATTTGCTTGATTGTCGCCAGAAAAGAGCGCTGACCTGCTGTGTATTGGGTACATAGCGGCCATCCACCTGAAACACATACGCGGTGTTTAAATAGCGGCCACCGTCATGAGGCTGGATCAACAGCGGCAGCCCGCCGGTTTCAGTGCTCGCTCCGGAGAAGGAAAGAAATCGCATTGGAATCGGCCCAGGCTTGCCGTAGGCGTGAGGTACATCCTTGACGGAAATAATGGAATCTTTGACGCGTTTAAGCCCCACGCCGTTCCAGCAGACATTGGGCACGTGCGGCGTGGCAAAATTAGTGGGATAAAAATTGATGTTCAGTTTGATTGTTGATCCGGATTCACCGAATGGAATCTTTTTGTACCAATATTCCCGCATCAGATAGGTGCGCGTTCCCAGCACCTGGACGGTTTCTGAGCTTAAGTGTTGGTCTACCCAGCCATGGCGAACCACAAAATCGCCCAGGGTCTTGGGAATTTTGCGAAGCGGCGATTGCAGCGGAGTTCGTTCTTTGACGAGAACCACATGAAACGCCTTTTCGGCCAGCGCCAGGGAAAACGCCCCCCCTGCCAGAATAACCAGCGTGGAAAGTAATGCGAAACGGTGAAGGGAAGATTTATGGTTCATGCCGGAGTTCTCCCGGCATAACCTTCCGATGGGGTTGTATCAGATACAAACAGATTGCGTTCCACCAGGCCAATAAACCACGCGATACCAAGCAGCATTAAAAAAGCGGGAATCAGCATCAAAAGCCCCAGACTCGCATGGGTGCTGCCGCGTGCCCATTCAGAGCCAAGCGTGACATAAATGACACCCGACAGCGCCACACGCAGCGCATTACACAATATCGCGATCGGTAAACCGCAGACCGCCAGAACCAGTTTCTGCCAGGTGGGACGGGTGGTCGAATAACCCAGTGCGATGCACAAAGCAAAAAAAGTGGTCAACATGCGAATGCCACTGCAGGCTCGCACCACATTAAGGGTATACCAGTGTGTTCCGGATTGTACATGTACCTGCGTTGCGGTTCGGAAGGCATTAATTCCAAAAAAAGGCAGGATATGCACCCCCAAAGATGCGGAAATTTCCTGCAGCGGCGAAGTCAGCTTTACGTAAAGAGCCTGCGGTGGATTAATCATGAAAATCAGATAGCAGATCGGCAACCAGAGAATTTTCATGTATTCCCAGCCCAGAAGCCATAAGACGCCTCCGAACAGCACAACAAACATACTAAGATGGGAAAATTGAATCTGGCCATGCACCAGAAATATAACCTGCGAAATAACTCCAAGCAGAAGTATGACCAGGCCAATTGGGGAGGGCACGGGCCTAAGCGCCGAAAGCGTTTCCCAATGCAGATACACGAAATACGCACTTATAAACGGTATGGCAAAACCCATACTGAAATTCGGATTAGACGACCAGACTTTTACCAGCGTTGTGAAATTAATATAGTACAAAGCTGAAAAGGCCGCCGCGATTCCCAGTAATATAAGTTGTACCGAGCCGTGCATCTGGCTGGCGCGGCGACGCGGAGCCGCCGTTCCGGCCGTGTAGTCAAAGCGGGGTGCGGCTGCGGAATTATTCCGCGTTTGTTCTGTGTCCTTGGTATCGGCTTTTAAAGTCTCAACCATAAATACCCATCCGCCCGTTCTCTGAACGGGCCAGCTCGCTGACTTCGTCATGACGAATTAGATATCGTCTTCTATTATACGTTTAAATTAAGACCGTTGGCAGCGGCAACAAATTCCGAAGTCAGGCGACCGGAGTCCGATAACTCCAGAAAAGTGGGATTCCTCCGGGCTGCCGCTGATCCAGACGCTTTTCAGCAGATCCCAATTTCACCTGGGCAATAATGCCAAGAGCGGCTGCAATCCATACGGCTCCAGACGAATCGGTTTACCGAACCGCCAAGCCAACCAGCCATTACGTCAGAGCGGGCTGATTCCGATTCATTTCGCCTGGCGTCCAACGCCTCCGAAAAAGCCTATCGGATAATTGTCGGCTGGATGTAGTAATTGCGATCATAAGTAAATCCAAAGCCGTAGCTGGACGAAAACCCGCTGCGAACGACTGCCAGCGGATAGGCGAACATATCGGATCCGCAATTCACGACATCATTGGATTTCAGGAAAATATCCGGTTCAGTGCCATCAAAAATTTTCTGCAAATTCACCTGAATAATCATTTCCTGACTGTGCCCGATACGGCGAATCAATTCGCAACGGCGCGGGATCGCCAGCGACGAAAGGTTGCCCGCCGCCGCCACAGCCTGTTTAATGGTGATCTTCTGCCCGGTCAGCGTGTAAACACCCGGGCGATTGACCGTGCCCATCATATAATAATATTGGGGATCAAGTTGTGGCACCATAATCACGTCACCAGCGTGGATAATGATGTTATCGCGCGGATTACCCTCGCGCAGCTGGCGAATGGGAATGCGAATAATCAGTGAATGGGTCGGCATCGCCGGGGCATTGCGTTTCATGCCGGCAACCGCGGTGGCAAAATTGAATTCCCTGGGCATTTTGCTCTGCACCTGACTCGGAGAATGCGACTTGGCGGCAAGCTCAACCCAACGGCCGTTCAAGTAAACATAATGGGGTGCCGCAGATTGATCGCTTGAATTCATCGCGTTGTTGAGTTCACCCTGATCCTGATTTATTTTGGCCTGAGCCGATGGGGTAATGGAGGTTGCTCCGCTTACCTGATTCGCAATGGACTGCAGCATTCCCGCCGAAGACTGCGACGCCGGATGCCCGGTATGGCTGGTGATCCCCACGGATTTCTGTTCCGTTTGACGGGAAACCGGCCGAATCACATAAAGCCAGCGAATGCCAGGCTGATCGGAAATATCGCCCGCCAACGCCAGCGCATCCAACAGATGGAAGTCCGGCGACATGATGTTGTAAGTGCCCGGATGGCCCGTACCCCCCAATATGGAAAATACCCGGCCGCGAGCTTCCGTCAGGTCCACGTTCACCTGTGGTCCGGGCTGATGCGGCCCGGGTGCGGACATCTGGCCAGACTCAATGAGCTTCTGAACAATTCGGTTCTGAACCTGGCGAACGGTTAAGCCCTTAACCTTCAGACTTCCAACGAAATCCAGATTAATTTCTCCCTGTGTGTTCACCTGCCGCGTCTGGACAGATTCCTGACCGGGGACCACGAGTTCAAAAACCGATACGGTTACCACGTCGCCGGGACCAAGTTTATATGGCTTGTGTGAAACACTTAAATCGGCCACCGTCGGCGCCACTGAACCTTTCCAAGGGCGTGCCGGTGGATCATTCACGGCCAGAGAATCAAGAATCGGCCAGGTGACAGGCTGCACGCGGCCACCGGGATTGGCCATATCAAAGCGCCCAACCTGCGAAGGATCCAGAAACGAATTACGCAGATTCAAATAATCAATGGGGTTGGTCATTGAATTGCAGCCCGAAAGCCCCGCCGCCGCCGCTGCGAGCAACACCGTTCCAATCAGGCGCGGCTTCCATAACCGACACAGTCGCGGTATCGGCCAAGACCCTCCACAATTGGTCAATTTCCGCTGGATGCCGGCGTTTTTGATCTCTGTTCTCTTGAAAGCCATGCGATTTAACTCCGTCAACATTGAAAAATATTGTGTGCCACCCGATTCGGATCCGTCCCTCACACCTCTTGGTAATACGCCAGTCCGGCAGAATGACCGACGCCATGTAACCGCCATGTAACCGTCATGGAACCGTCCGAAACGCCCGGTACGACTGATTTTCGCGCCGACAGCGCAGTTCCACTCCGACCCGCTTCAATCCAATTTATTGCTGGCCGGGAGGCTCAAGTCTTACGCATATTCAATCAACCAGTCGGTTCTGTCAAGCGTACGCGATAGACGCACCCTCATTATCGGCCAATCCATCAGTTATTATGAGTCTTCAACAGAAGAAAAACAAGATATTTCATCGCCCGCCAATCCGCCTTTAAATTCAACGAGTTCGATAGTCGCCTTGGGCCTGAAACGACCGCTGGCACGCAATTGAAAAACGCAGTATTCTTGCGACACCGCTGATGCCAGTTTATCGCCAAAAGCCGTACCGCTGCAACAGAAAAATTGAACGGTTATAAGCAAACGGGGCAGAATGCGTTTTCCATATATACGAATAACGCCAATCGCCCGTTAACCTGGTCTTGTGCTTGTGGCCACCTCATTTCCCACCATGTCTGCGGGGTGACGATTTGGAAATGGAAAGGCGAATGCAATCATAGGCCATAAAGCTGGTCCAGTTCTGCCGCACTTTTCGTGCGACTTTTCCGCCTGCAAGAGTCGCACGGTAGATCCCGTGAATTTCATTTCCGGGCACCGACGAGGCAAAAGAAAGCGAAATGATATTCTTTCCCTTATGCAGAAGTCTCCGCGAAAAGTCGAAATTCCGGATTATCAATTCACCGTAAGGCGCGGTGCGCACAAGTTGCAATCCAATATTGGTATGGATGGAACCTATCTTATGGCCATTGGCAAATATGTTCATCCGGGCATAGCGCCCACCACAAACCAGTGTCAGCACCGGATACCCGCTGGGCACATTGGCTAGATTAAAATGAATATTCCATGTGGTAGGCGTTTTATGCCCTTGCACAATGGCTGGCTGAAGATAATTCCAATCGCTTTTCGGATTGCTTTTGCCGATGTAATAGTTGACGCCGTGCGGAAAATTCATGCCGTAACGCAAATAATTCTCCCAAATATGAAAATTCCCGCCATTGCGGAACTGCGTCACCGTTCGTGTGGGCGTGCCGATCTGCCAGACCGTTTTTCCGAATTCCAGCGGGTGGATATTCAGGGGGGATTCTTTTAATGTCTTGTCGGCAATCACCACCAGTCCATTCCGCCGAGCTTCGCCGAGAATACCGCTTTTCCAGACAAACAAGTCGTACTTGCCCGGTTCGACATTTTTAATCAGAAAATGGCCATTGGCATCTGACCGCGTCCAGTACATGAACGACCCAACATTCCGCAGCCAGGCACCATACAGATCGGCAGGTACATTTTTGGGCGGCAAACTAAGAATCACCCATGCCCTTTTTACCGGCGAGCCTTTCTGTGCGGCGTTTTTCTCTGTTCCGGACGACACACCCACCGTTCCTTCCACCGCGCCCCGACTCTGATAAAATGTATTTTTGAGCCAATGCAGCGGCCACTTGTGGCGTTGGGCCAGCGCCGCACGCTTGGCCGCGATCCACATTTCTTCGCGGTTGGGTCCTTTATCCAGATAAAAATACATAGGACCATAAATCTTTTTCCAATGCGCACCCACATAGGTTGCCGTAGGAACATAATATTTATTATCCATACCAATAATAAAAAGCGGTCCCACAAACGCGGTCATTTGAAGCAATGGTTCAGTGCCATCCAGAAACGAATAACTCGGAAATACAAGCCAAAGCCCATATTTTGGTCCGACCAGGCCGGTGACATGGCTCATGCGTTCATAATTCATCCATTCATGTTTGGCGTCCACTTCACCGTTGGGAAGCCGCCACGTGGCCTGGTAGATATCCGGATATTGCAGATAGTTCTGCCGGGGAAAGCCGAAACTCGTCGGTCCGCGCAGATTATCACTCAGGATTTTGGTGGTAAACAGGCTGCGGGTCGCAGCGACAAGAAAGTTAAATTCCAAACCGATGCTTTGCGCACTGCCCTGATAAATGGAATTCGGCATCGCTTTGCCGGTCATGTTGCGCAGCACAAAATAAACATAAAATCCGGAATTTCCGCGCCGCAGAACGTAGTGCTCTTCCCAGCGGAAGGGAGACTTATGATCGGCGGGAAACGTGTAGACATATTCCGCTTCTTGCGGCCCGCGATGTGTGACGGTCTGAACAAAGTGCTTGTTAATGGGACTTCCACCCACTTTCTGCAGCCATTGACGCTCAAACATATTGTTCGCCTTGCTGTGGCGAAAGGCCAGAATGTGATGCACCCAGCGGGAATGAACCATATTGGTGCCCCCATCCAGTTGTACGCTCACCGGTCCCGGATCAATGGCGGTTTGATCAAACACCATCCGCACCATGCCGTTGGTAAGAATAACCCGATGACCATGCCGAACTACGGTTACCGGTTCTTCAACTGGCCGGATCGGACGATCGATTGATACCCGGACCGGAAGGCCCGCGCGGAGCAAATCCTGCCGTGCCTGCCACGCCACATACCATGCCGAATCGTGAAGCGCCTTTTGCAGCGCACTGGCCGCCACTTTTATGACAGCCGGCCGCATGTGGGAAAACGCTTCGGCCGCACGGGCCCGCACCACCGGGCTTTTTGCCCCAAGCAACTGGCGACTTAAGACCCGAGCCGCCGACATGCCACCGGCCTCCAGGCGAATCATCGCAAGGTTTGGCAGATGACGGTATACGCCCATTGCGCCGTGTTCCAGGCCAACAACCCAATCCGCCGGCTTAAGGACATGATCGTTGGTCCACCACGCCGCCCGCAGCGCCCATTGCCGCGTCACCAGCGGCTGTGCGGAATTGCGCAGAAGCTTGAGAATTGCCGGCAGTGCGGGCGTCGCCGCCGGTCCAATATCCGCCAGCACCCGCAGCGCATCATGAACTGTTTGCCGATCATGCGATTGAAGCATGCCGGCTAAATGGGTCGCAATTTGACCTTCCGAAACACCCAATTTCACCAGCCCCTGCCGGGCGGCGGTGCGCGTGTAATAATCGTTGTCCAGAAGTTCGCCTTGCAGTACCGGAATAACCCTTTTTCCCATCACCGCAATCCCCAGTCGGGCAATCAGATGCACCACTGCAATCCGCTGGCGCGGCGTACCGATATGCAGTGCATCAAGAAGGTCAGGCCACGCGGTTTTTCCGCTTGATCGCACGATGGCGTCCATGGCCCGCCGGGCCGCGCCACGCACCAGTGGAACGTGATCTTCCGTTGCATTCATAATTGCAGGCAGCACACCCAAGCCGCCGATGGCTCGCAACCGCCCCACTGATTGATATCGGCGGGACCAGGAATCGTCATTTCCCAGAACCGATTCCAGTTCCTCAGGCGTCGTCGAAACCAGGCGTCGCATCGGTACCAGCCGCAGGTCGTCCACATAAATTTCAGACAATCCGTATCCATTCATCAGCGGCCCGAAATTGATCTGCAGGATTCTCATTTTTGGCAGGAATCGCGTTGCACCCGAGCCAGAACCGGCTATCGCATTCTGCGGATGGCGGGCAAAATTCCACACCACATGATTCCAGCCGGACGAAACGTCCGCCATAGACCAATATGGATTTCCCTGATTCACCGCGAGGCGCACATCATATCGGCCAAAAAAATGGGCGGCCGCGGATTTTGGCACGTATACCCATAGGGTCATTTCCCGATACTTTTTCAGATCAATCGCGTGAGAAAACGTCATGCGCAAGGTCGGCCGCACACCACCCTTCCGCGAATTTTTTGCTTCATCGGCGATAATTTCCAGACTGCCGGTTCCCTGATGAACATACGCAGGCGCGATATTTAATTTCATGCGCACGCCCGGACCAAAAATATGCATGGATGCAATTTCTGAAGCCGTATCGAATCCGGCGACCATTTTCCGCGGTGTGTACGCGCCGGCCGAAGCAGCGGCCACAAGAACAAAACAGATTGCCGTAAATGCACCGGCCCATGATCTCATTCGCATTGTTCGCCTCAGATTTGAAAAAAATATGACACACCGCCAATTACAATTATGCCGTAAAACGGATAATACAATCATGGAAGACTTTGCGTCAACAGGGCCGACCGGCGCGCCCTTCAGATATCGGAGCGAATATTTAAAAAATTGGCATTGCGTCGCTTTTTCAGACTTTCCAAAGCCGCAAATATTGACCGCTCGTGTTGTCGCTTTTGGCATAGCGGTTTTTCGCAGTCCGACGTGATCTAATACAGACGCATCTCGCAAATGTCGGCCCATACCAAGATTTTACACCTTAGGTAGGCGCCTGCTCTTCGATTGGAAAACATATCCGACCACCACCGAAAGGTGATCCGGGACAAGCCCGCCGCCTGACACCACCCGCGATACTGTCGGACTGCCCGGTCAGTTCCCGCCTTGCCGAGTCAAGCCTGGTGCAAATAACGACGTTGCGCGCCCGCCAATCGTTTCTCCGGCCCGGGGGAGTACGTGCGGCATAATCGGCCCGCAGCCTTGACGCGCATCCCCCGGCCCACCCATCGAGGTTCCCCGTGCGCCGTCGGCATCACCGCCAAAAGGCCAAATCGCGCCGTCCGGACAATCAACATGGAGTCCTTTGTTCGGCCCTCCACAACACCATGCACGACAACCTCTTGCCCAACCAACCGCACAAATGGTACGGGTTCGGGTGAATGGGCTGGCACGTGATTCGGGCAGCATCCCCGCACTCCAACCAGAACCATGACCACAGCGGCCCCGCAACTAAGAGCAATTTTCATAACATCTTCGCATCTCAGACTTTGCCGCTTACCGCCTAGCATACCGGGCCTTTCCGAACGCGACCTTTCCATCGAACGTTTCAGTAGCGCTGTTACCCGCGCATCCGTCCCGATTGTTACCGGCTGGAACTATCGTCCTGCCGGGCGGGTCTAGCCCCGCCAAAAGCTAACGTCTTATCACGGCGCCCATCATTCGACACCTGCAAGTTCAAACGCCGTTACCATCGCGACTGGAAGTTCCGCTGGCGTGCGGCGTAAGTCTAGTGCACCAGCGGTCATTCGGACCATTAACTGCCTGAGAATTTCCCTGTTGCGCACCTTATATCGCCTGCCGCTCCAAAGATGCAAGAAGCAGTTTCGCCTGCCCAGTTCAAGCCGAAACGAAAATCGGCTATCAGCCACAGATGTGAACTCCGTACAAAGGATTTCCTGCTTGCGTCGGAACTGATCGCCTTCAAAGCAATTAGCCGCAACAAGATAGCAGGAAAGCCCGATATCGCCGAGCTGCCGTCCCAGTTCAAGGTCCCGCTTGTCCAAGACACCAACGGCTCTTTTCCAGCAACGCTCGATAGCCGCCAACAGCTCGGCCGGGGTCGCCAGACGCTCCGCAAGGGCCTTCCTTCCCGCAAAAATTCGGTAAGGTCGATGTGGATCGACCCGCACCGACATGACAACGTGGCACCCGGCGTGCATACGCCTGATCACCCCGACCAGGTATCCACTGGTCCCCCATTCTTCCCTCCACTCGATGCTCGGTGATCTGGATTCTGCGATGATCCGGTCCAATTCTTCCGAACCGAGGCTTGGGCCGCAGCTTTTGGGCGCCCCCCCTTCTACAGTCGGCCTCCGCGGCCCGTTAACATGGACCGTCCAGTTACCAATTCGCCTTGCTTTGCTCATATCTATCACGATATGTCCTCATCAGGCAACACGCAGCCCTGGTCCTCCACATTCCAATTCATCTGCGTCCCCCCTTTCTTGCCAATCGGGCAACACCGAAATGACCAATAGTGCACAGTCTGGCCAACGCATCGTTGGTAGCATTGGTCGCACTCGCGCGTGGTTCGAACCCAACCGCCAACTGAATGGCCATGGTAAACGCCCCATTCACACCATAGCCGATAGAAATCGCACGGTTTTAGCTTACATGCACAAATCGCCTGTTCTGGCGTGAAGAGGTCGTAGCCGGCGTCTGGGTCAAAATAGCATTTTGTTTTGCTTGGGCAATTACCTGCGTATCCGTCGCCCTTGCATTGATTGACACAATGCTCTAAAGCTCGAGGTGGGCACTTAATAGGAATCCAGCCTGGCGGAATCTGCAATGAGCTGGCCAAACCGCTGGCGTCTCGCCTTGCGTCTGGACGCCCCCCCACATACCCATACAAATTAATTCCACCCTCATACCCAATCGGATCACGTTGGATCCAACGGCCGAGGGCGGCGTTGTACGTACGATTGCGGACGTAATAAAGCTGCGATTCAGAATCAAAGCGGCAGCCGCAATAGATTATTTCATTGGCACAGGAGGTATTGGAGGAACTGGAGGTATCGCGGTGGCTACGGGCAGGCAGGATTTCTGCGGTCCGGTGACCAGGAGATTTTCCGGTCTGCCAAGACTCATTGCGCCAGCGGCCGCAACTTCGCGGCTTGGTGCCGTGGTGGCGAACAAATTGTTTATCCAGCGCGACCAAGATAATTGCTCCGCAGACAAATGCGCTTGATGGAATTCTATCCGGCTGATGGCGAAGTGTGCAAATCTCCGGTGGCCTGAGTTGTCTGGTCCACAACATTTGACAATGGCTCGCGGAAGAATGCCTTCACCTCGTCATCCGTCCGCGGCCAGACCACAAAATGCCAATGATTCTTCATCAGGCAACAGGCCGATAGCCGGAGCGGTATACGGCGGCATGCAGCGGTATGCGCCCGTGGGCCTCTAACAGAACCCGCTCAAAAGCGGCATCATCATCCTCATTACGAACTCGTTACGAAACAGGGCGATTCGTCCCGCGGAGCGATTGAGCGCGTGGTAAATATAGCCACCCGGCGTATGTCTTGCTTTGCGTGCCATAGGCCACACACTATCCGCAATCCGGCCACCTGTTAATATTAGCTACGTCCGCGTTTCGTTCTCCTGTTTCAACGGCCGGCCGCCCGTCCCCAAGTCCAGAAAACGCCCATCCCGTCCTGATTTAAAGTTGTCAATTTTGCCCGCCCGCTGAAAGCCGTGATCATATTTTCCGACTAGCCACCTGTTCCGCAGCCTCATGTATCAACACATCGATCGTGGCATAGGAAGCCATCATAACGCCCCAGAAAATCGCTACGGGTATCCAGCCCACCGCAAATCCGATCGCAGCCATTCTCTCCGACGGACACAGAAAAAAAAGGGCCATAGTGAAGCCAGTTTGGATAATCCATCCCAAAGCGCCCCAAATCATCCACCCTGGACAGCGGACGCGAACAGTCTCGCCCCTCATCCATGATCCAAACAGCGGCCTACATCTAAATTCATCCTGAAATTGTTTACCAAATCGTCTGTCGGGCACGTCAAAATAGGTTAATTTGCCAGCGACGAAGGCTGAAAATGCCGCTATTAATCCGACCACATCAATTCCGATTTGCACCGGCAAAAATCCCAAATATCCAAGCGTTAATCCCGTTACAGCCATAACAATTGCAGCTATGATTCCTATCCGGCTAAAACGGAATCCATCTTGTGCTGCGTTCCATTCATTTAGCTGCGATTTATTAAGCGCGGAAACACAGGAACCTGTACCGCCGTGAGATGTTCCACTGGTGTAAATTGGGAAATTTAAAACCATAAACTTACTTTCATCCGGAATTAGGGAAATTAATGCGGACGATTAAACACCTATCCGCTAATAACAGCATTTAAAACGCGACCGCGACGATAGGGCGAATCTATCCAAATGCCGGATCGCAAGATTACCAAAATCCGTAAGCTTGCCCCACTGGAATCAAATCATTTGGAACATAGCCCGAGGGGAACGGCTGATTTGGATTCACCGGACATTCCTGTTTCTTACAGGGACATTTGTGTTTTAAATCAGGATGACCTAACGGAACGATTTCATCGAGGCCAATAGAGGCACCTGATTTTATTCCAGTGCCTAACCCCCCTTGGACACCTGAGCCCGATCCTCCGATACCAATCACGCCGGTCCCGTTAACCCCGACGATCGGTGTCCCAACATCGGCCGATACCGTCAGATCAACTCCGGCCAAGCCCTCCTTTATAAAATCTCTCAAACAACCTGTAAATACTCCCCCATTCGCGAACGCGATACCAACGTTTGCGCCTAGCCTCTGGCTTATTGTCATAAATTGAGCGCTGTTCCCACAATCATCAGCCGCATACCCAAAGCTAATGCTACCTCCCAAACCAGCAGTGATCTCAATAGACGCGTAAATCAAGGCGTAAACAATTGTTCCCGATGAATCTAAATTTCCGGTCGATTTGCCCCCCACATACTCATACAAATTTATCCCACCCTCATATCCAATCGGATCACGTTGAATCCAACGGCCAAGAACGGGGTTGCAGGTTCGATTGCGGACGTAATAAAGCTGCGATTCCGGATCAAAGCGGTAGCCGCAGTAAATAATATCATTCGCACAGGAGGTATTGGAGGAACTGGAGGTATCGCGGTGGCTACGGGCAGGCAGGATTTCTGCGGTCCGGTGACCAGGATATTTTCCAGCCTGCCAAGATTCATCGCGCAAGCGACCGCAACTTCGCGGCTTGGTGCCGCGGTGGTGAAAAAATTGTTTATCCAGTGCGACCAAGATAATTGCTCCGCAGACAAATGCGCTTGATGGAATTCTATTCGGCTGATGGCAAAGTGTGCAAATCTCCGGTGGTCTTAGCTGCCTGGTCCACAACATTTGCCGTCAATACTAGCTACGTCCCTAATGGCACTAAGTTAAGCCATAAGAATATATAGATCAATGACTTGCGCGAAAGCAGGCCTCCTGTAATAATGGTGTTGTTGAATGCACCCTTATTTTACAGGAGGCCATGGATGGCTACGTTCGCACTCGCT
>JAJZOA010000230.1 GCA_021852225.1 Planctomycetota bacterium | reverse complement strand
CGCAGTTACCGCTGGATGCGTTTACCGGCAAGCCGATTCTGCTGGTCCGGGGCCGCGGGACCTATTCGCTTGTAATGGCCGCTTCATTTGACAGTCTAAGTCCCGCCGGACAGGTGCCGCTGGCGGATGGTCAGATGGTGGTGAATTTGTCATTGCATTGAGGAACCGGATTTACAGTCATGGGTGGTGGCGGCGCATTGCACAATCACTGCAACTGCCACTTGCGGCGAAGTATCCATTCAATAGTAATACCAGCCACAAAAAGCAGAAAAAAGAGCGTGTTGTTGTACAGGGGAAAACTGCTGCGCTCCACGCGGTTGTTCGCTGGCTGGGCCGCCAGAATGCGCCGTCCCAAAGAACTGATGCCGCCAAGTTCGCTGAAGGCCCCACCGGTCTCGGAAGCGATTTGCTGCAAAATGCGTGGCTCAGCCGCCAGCTTGTCCATTTCGCCAATGGGGGCGATGACGTAAAAATCGCTGCTGTCGGCCCCGAGTTTTTTTCCGCCCTTGAACGCGGTGAAAACAGCATGGTATTTGCCCGGCAGGGAAGGCACGATGTTGCGCTGGTAACTGCCTGGTGCGCGATGTGACGCGTGCATGCGCAAGCGGCGGACTTTGCCGTCCGGATAAGTGACGCTGACAAAACCATGCGCGTAGGCGGTGGATTGCCCGTGCATATCAGTAACCGCCATTTTCAGCCGCACGGGCTGGCCGTTTTCATAGCGTTCACGGCGGATCATGGCGGTAACGGATGGGCCGTGTGCGGTTTTGACCTTGCTTTCACCAGCCAGCCAGCGGACCAACTGTCCCCAGAATCGATGGTAAGGGGATCTTGCCCCCATGGTGCCCAGCAGCAGATTCCAGCGATATGTGGTGTCGCCGGCAAAGGCGGCGGTGCGGCCTTTGCCATAATGTTCCGTGGCCAGCACAATCGCGGGCTTGCCATGAACGTTGGCCCGCGGATTTACGAGCAATACACTGGCCCCGGGCTTGGGGCCCGCGAAGGCCACGCAGCCAGCCAGATTTGGCAGTTCCGCGGCACCGGCCTGACCAGCGGGTGAAATAAACCATTGGGCAATACCTTGAAAAATTGGATTCTGCTGGCCAAATGCGGTTAATTCCGGCACAAACGGCGTGTTCAATTGCGCGGGACTTGTCGGTTCCAGCGATACTGGAAATACCGCCGCCAAATCGGTATTGCCCCAGGACCCGGCGGCAAAATTCTGCTGGCCACCAATCATCATGAACCCAATGCCATGGCTGATGGCCTGGCGCAACTGGGCCTGCTGGACCGGGGAGAGGAAATTGCTTTTGACGTCTCCGAGGATGACCACTTTGAATTTTTCCCATTGTGCCAGCGTGGTTGGAATAGCGGTAACGCCGTTTTGTGCGCCACGCACCATAAAATAGCCGGGCCGCGTTTCAATCAGACTCACCAGACTGATATTTGGGTCCATGGCCAGAGTGGTTTCCAGGGGGCCAACTTCCGGCCGCACGCGCCCTTCCAGATACAGCACGGATATTCGCGGATTGGTGATAAGCATAGGGAACTGCTGTTTATTGCCCGCGGTGGATCGTTCCTGCGGGTCGATGGGAATACTGGCGAGCAGCACCATTCGGCCCACTTTTTTCGGCGTGAATTTGAATTTGACCTGCTGGGGAATCGGGCCGCTTTCCAGAACCAGCCGGTGCGAGGCGAGTTCTTTTTTGCCGTGCATAAGCGAGACGCGCACGGTGCGGTCGTTAAGCGCGGTGGATCGAATTAACGCCGTCAGTGTGACTTCGCTGCCAACGGGTGCGGACTGCGGCCCGTTGATTCGCACAATTTCAATTTCCGGAACCGCTTTGGCCAAAGTTGAAGTGCTGCCGACGCGCACAGTGTAAACCGGAACGCCGAGTTGCGCTAGGCTGCGAATTTTGGTCGGGCCGTTTTGAATGCCATCGCTGAATAGCACAATCTGTTTGCAGCCCGCGTTATAGGCCAGCTTGATGGCTGTGGGCAGATCCGTCTCTTTGCCGTCAGGCGCAATGGCGGACAAAGCACCAGCCCTGGTCAGCGGAGCGTTGTGAACGCCGTCATAAGCGAAATAAAGCAGCTTGAAATGGTGCTTCAACTGGCGTTCAAGTATTTGTGCCCCCAGCACGCTTTGCAGATAGCGACTCGGTTCATTGGGCTGGTCGCTGACACTCATGGATCCGGACGCGTCCAGAACAATGCCAAGCGTACTGACGTGATGGGGAATGTTGACCCAGGCGATTACCGGCTTAAACAACAGCAGCACCAGAAATACAATGCTCACAACCCGCAGCGTAAACAGGGAAACCATTCGTCCGCGGCCCAGAAACTGGTAGACCCGTTGGTAAAATAGCCAAATGGCCCCGGCGGCCAGCAGGCTGGTAAGAACAATGGCCAGCCACGGGTTACGCATGGGCGGAATTAAGCCGGCGCACGTGGCGTAAAATATTGCGGCGCCTCCGAGGATCAGTGGAATCCATGGCATTTTCGGACGTGTCGTCGCGGTCGGGGTCAGACTGTTTGCCGCAGCCGGGCGCATTTGCAGAAAGCTGTAGACCAGAAGAGCCGCCCCCAGCACGCCCATTACCACCGCCCACCAGGCAAAACCATGCTTGCCCAGGAAATCCATGCTGACGCTGGCCAGTGGATGCATGAATCCTCGCCTTCTGAAGCAATTTTCCGGCCGCTCTGGCGGCGTGAATCTGAACAACCCGGTCGGTCAATTCCCCGTCGGTTTCAGCATGTGCTGGAACAGACGGCTTCCGTTGCTGGAAATAATAACGCACGAATCGAATATTTGTTGGGTTTGGCGGACTAATTTCTTACCGCCGCGGCCCGCGGGGTGGTGAATCCGGCCAGGGGGGCTGTCGCAACGCGATGGGCGGGGCAAGCAATTCAGAAATCAGATAGACCGTGCGGGTATTTTGCGGGCTGGCCAGTACACGTCGGATAACCTGGCGCAACTCACGATCTTTCGCGGAACGCACAACGCCGGGCTGCGGCACTTTTTTCGGAACACTTTGCGCAGGCGCGGACGGTGCCCCCTGCGGCGGCGCTCCGGTGCGTGCAGGCGGTGACTTCGCGGGGGTTGGGTTGGCTCGAACGGGCACAGCGGGTTTGCGAACCGGCACCGTCGGACGCGCGGAGGATGGTACGGGTTTAAGATTCACCGGGCGGTTGGGTGGTGTGGCCTTGCGCGTGGGCGGGGGGTATGGTCCGGTTGACGGCCGCGTGGTCGCAGGCGGCCGGGGTTGCGGGTTGCCGGTTTTTTCGGCATTGGCAACGTTTGCAGAATTAGCCTGGGCGGCTCTGCGCCGCGCCTGCTCGCGCGCCAGGTCCTGAATGGAAACGCGGCCCGCCAGAATTTCCTGGGCAAGCAGTCGGGGGTCATTGGGCAAGTCAGGCATTTTAATGTATCCAGGCAATTCAAACACCGCGGCGGTGGATCAGGCTTCCATAACGATGATTATTGCGATTCAGTGGCGGGCTTATCAGATGAGCCGGTCCCGCCGCCGATCGATTCGCGCATTTGGGTATCGGCCTGAATATTCTTCATTTTATAATAATCCATAATTCCGAGATTTCCGCTGCGAAAAGCCTCGGCCATCGCCAGGGGAATTTGCGCTTCGGCCTCAATTAGTTTGGCGCGGTTGAACTGGGCCAGTGCGCGGTTCTCCTGATCCAGCGCAACCGCCAGCGCGCGGCGCTTTTCCGCTTCGGCCTGGGCAAGCTGTTTGGCGGCTTCGGCTTGCACGATCTGAAGTTTTGCGCCGACATTTTCGCTGACATCCACATCTGCAATATCAATGGAAAGAATTTGAAAAGACGTGCCGGCGTCCAGCCCGTTGGCCAACACAGCGCGGCTGATCATGTCCGGGCGCTCCAGCACATGTTTATAGGTTTCGGCGGAGCCGATGGCCGCCACTATGCCCTGACCGACACGGGCGACAATGGTTTCCTCTCCGGCACCGCTGACAAGCTGGCGCATGTTGGTTCGTACAGTGACGCGCGCCTTAACGCGCAATTGAATGCCATCTTTGGCTACGCCATCATGGGTCTGGGCACCGCTGTTGGCGTTGGGAACATCAATCACGCGCGGGTTGACGCTGGTTTGCACCGCGTCCAATACGTCGCGTCCCGCCAGATCAATGGCGGCGGCCTGGTCCCAAGGCAGATCGATGGCGGCGCGGTGCGCGGCGATCATGGCCCGGACCACATTGGGCACGCGGCCCTGGGACATATAGTGCGATTCAAGCTGCTTGGTTTCAATGCTGATACCGGCCTGCGTGAGCGTGATTTTGGCTTTGACAATAACAGCGGCATCCACCGGACGGAAGCGCATGCCGATGAGTGTGAAAATGCTGATATCCGCTCCAGCGGATAGCGCTTGAATCCACAACCCGAAAACCTTGGCGATGGTAATGAAGATCAGAATAAACACGATCACCACAACCGCCAGAACCGCCAGCAGCAGGATGCTGCCGATACTGTCCGCGGCCAGCGGCATCTGCCACTGTTTCAGTGATGAAGCCATTGCCAAAGCCATGGCGCTGTTCATAAGATTCATAAATACCAACCCCCAAAAAGTGACTTCCGGCAGATGCTGATTCCGATGAACTAAACAATAGACCTGTGACTGTGGTCTGTCAAACTGGAACATTCCGGGAGCATGACAAAACCTGTGGCCGAATGCATTGAACCACTGCCCGCCCGCGGCTTTGCGGCTTTCTACGAATTAATCGTGCGGCCATCCACCGCCAGGGCGGCTTCGCGAATCGCTTCGGGCAGTGTCGGGTGGGCATGGCACGTGCGGGCAATATCTTCGCTGCTGGCACCAAGTTCCATAGCCATGACAGCTTCGGCAACCAGACTGGAGGCTTGCGCCCCAAGAATGTGCACGCCCAGCACCATGTCGGTATGCGCGTCGGCAAGAATTTTGACCAGCCCCTGGGTTTCATCCATGCAAAGGGCGCGGGAATTGGCGGAAAACCTGAATTTTCCGGTTTTGTACACAATATTGGCCGCCTTGAGTTCCTCTTCTGTTTTGCCCACCCACGCCAGTTCCGGCGCGGTATAGACCACAAATGGAATGGTGTCATAATTCACATGACCCGCCAGGCCGTTCATGCGTTCCACAGCGGCTACACCCTCGTCTTCCGCCTTATGGGCCAGCATCGGGCCGACAATGACATCGCCGATGGCATAAATATGAGGTACCGACGTTTCCCAATGTTTGCCGACGGTAATTCGCCCGCGGTTGTCGGTGGCGATGCCCGCTTTGGCCAGGTCCAGCCCGGCGGTATAGGCCCGGCGACCCACCGCCACCAGTACAAGGTCCGCGGAAAGGGTCTGGGTGGCTTGGTCGGGCTTGGCGTCTTTGGCTTTGTAAGAAATGGTGATCTGGCCATTTTCCTCTTTTACGCCGCTGGCAACAGAGGCGAATATAAACTCAATACCCTGCGCCTTGAGTGACCGTTCCATGAGGCGGCCCATTTCGTCATCAGATCCGGGCAGGGTGGTGTGATGAATTTCCAGCACAGTTACATCCGCACCCAGACGCCGCCAGACAGAGGAAAGTTCCAGCCCGATCGCACCGGCTCCGATCACCACCAGTTTCCTGGGCACGGCGGAGAGCGCAATAGCCTGGTCGGAGCTGATCACCCGTTTGCCATTAAAGGGTATGTTGGGCAGTTCGATTGGTTCACTGCCGGTGGCAATTAGAAAGCGGCGCGCAGTGATGGTCTGTTCGCCATCGGCAGAGGCAATTTTAACGGCGGTGGGGCTGGTAAAGCTGGCCGTGCCGGTGAGGCGGGTAATTTTGTTTTTTTTGAACAATCCGCCGATGCCTGTGGCCAGTGTGTCGACCACTTTATTCTTGCGGGCCATTAGAATGGGCAGGTCCATGGTCACTTTTTCGCACTGAATGCCGAGGTGGCTGAAATGTTCGCGGGCGAGAAAATATTTTTCGGTTGCTTCCAGCAGCGTTTTGCTGGGAATACAGCCGACCCGCAGGCAGGTGCCACCAAGTTTCGGTTCCTTTTCGACGCAGGCGACGCGCATCCCAAGCTGTGCGGCCCGAATTGCGGCCACATAGCCGCCGGGGCCCGCACCAATTACCAGAAGGTCAAAATCCGCATGAGTTCCTGTAGCCATTGTGTAACCTTTATCCAATTCAGGGCCTGTTTCCATTGTACGCGCGGCTGCATCTAAAATGCGGGGCGGCGCCAAACGGCAGACTATATCGCGCTGGCGGCCACAATGCCAAAAGCGCTTTGCAATGGTGCCAGCGACGGATGTGAACAGACGGTGTCAGGTCCTATATCTGTGAAATAAGGAAAATTGAAAAATAAATTTGACAAGGCTTGTCTGGCGCATTAGAATCGCCAATGAAACAGTTGCACTATTTGTTGTAGTGCTGAACTGTAAGAGGTTTGTGCCATGCCGGTAGACTGTCTTGGCATGTTTTTTTAGTTTGCTATTCCGGTATGATGCTATTCAGGTATGCGAATCTGGTGTCATGGCCCGGCAGACTTGCTCTGTTATGCTACTGCGGTGCCTGAACCGTATACCTGAATATCCGCTTCGCCGGTCTTTTCAGGCCGGCTCTTCTGTTCGGATATGTCTGGAATACCGGTAACTTTTGGAGTCCCATGGCTTCTGTTCGTGAAATAGCCAAACAGCTCGGTGTCTCCGCGGCCACCGTGTCCCGTGCCATGAACAATCATCCGTTGGTGGCCGAAGATGTGCGGCAACGCGTCATTGTGGCCATGAATCGCAGTCGCTATGTGCCCACGGTCGGTCGGCGCGAAACTATGAATATCGCTTTTGCGTATACTGGTGTTGCCTCCATCGGCAGCCCGTTCGACGCCGCCCTAATGCAAGGCATGAGTGACCGCATGGAACAGTGCGGATTCGACCTGATGGTTCTTGACCTCCGCCGCGCCATGTTGCCCCGGGAAAACTATACCCAGATGTTTCTTCGGAAGGGCATTCGTGCAGCGGTTTTGCGTACCACGGCGGACACTATGGATATCTGTCGGCAGATTGCCGCGGAGCGCTTTCCGGCAATGGTGGTGGGGTATCATTTTGACGAACCGGAAGTGAATTACATTTACAGCAACTCTTATGCCGGCAGTTGCGAAGCGATGAGCCACCTGGTGGACCTTGGCCATACGCGTATCGCCATTTCCCTGCACGTGGTGGACGATTCCGACCACACCGATCGTCTGAACGCATGGAAATATGTCATGAAGCAGAATAAGCTCACGATGCCGGATAAATTTATCATTCGCGCCCCGGCCAGCCTGGAGGGCGGTGCCCAGTTAATTCGCCGCATTGCCGGCATGGTTCCACGGCCCACCGCTGTATATATTGCCGACCCGCTGGTGGCGGTGGGGGCAATGGCCGAGGCTCGCCAGATGGGCTGGGAAATTCCGCGGGATCTGTCCATCGTTGGATTTGACGACAGTGAACTGCGTTATATGGTCTATCCCAAACTGACCGCGGTCTGTCAGGATGCTCGCGCCGTGGGGCAGGAAGCCTTTGAATTAATTAATCGACTGCTGGGCGTCAGCGGAGATCAGGCGACCGAAACCGTGTTTCGCCGCACTCTGGCGACCCATTTTGAAGTAAACGGTTCTACGGCTGCACCGGGGAAATCGTCTTTGTAAATAAGCGTTTATGTGCAACGTACCTGTGTCGGGTGCGTGGCAATTCTATAGGTTGGTCTATCATCGAAGGAGATGCAGATGACTGAGAAATTTGGAAATCACGCAAAACAGGCAATTCATGGAGGATTGGGTTTGTCGCTGGCTGTCGCGGCAGTGCTGGCGATTGGTGCCGGTGCGGGCGCGGCGAAGGCGGGCACGATAACGTATCAGTCTACGCTGACAGAATTGAATACCGAGCCAGCCGGTTCGGCGACAGAGGAATCGCCGGAAGGCTACAACCCGTTTGTCGGCGTTGATGGATATTCACTTTTCGGTATCAGCCCTTCATACACAAGCCTTCCGAGCTATGTGGCGAAAATTACGACTCTTGTCTCCGCCTACGGCGGGAATTCTAACTATGCCAATATTGATTCTCCAACTAATACAGCCGGACCGGATATTGGCACCGGCACACTTTACGTTAATGGTGAGGCTGCGGGCCAAAACTCCAACATGTTTACTTTTACGCTGGGGGCATCGAATATTCCGGCGAATCTACAAATCGGTTTTATGGTGGACAATACCGATACGTATGCGAGCAATATCGTCCTGACTCTAAGCGACAGCGCAAACAGTGCATCGGCCGTGTTGGCTGATGGCAACCGCCAGCCCGATTGGTACTATTTCGATATCACGGGCGCGGCCCCCGACACGGTTTATACTGTTAACATGGCCAATACAGATGTTATAAGCTCCTACAATCTCCAGATCGGCGGAATTACCTTTGCGCAGCCCGCCGCGCCCGCCGCCGTGCCGCAACCCGCTTCCATGGGCCTGCTTGGGCTTGGTGGCTTGGGATGTATCGCCCTGGGCCTGATTGCCCGGCGGCGGATGAGACTTTGAACGAATTGCTGAAACGAGCGGCACCAGGAAGCGGCCGTCTCTTTCCCGGGTGAGGGAGAAGTATGGATGCGTACCCGCCCACATTACCGCGCTTTCCCAATCACCATGGGTGAAGCCGGGATAACCTGTTGAAAACGGGTGCGGCGGTGTTCGCCGCACTTTATCCGCCATTTGTTCCGGCGGATCATTGTAAATCAGGAGATATATATGAATTTGCATACTTCGATTCGTGTGGCAGCCGTTCCGATGATCGGATTGGCGGCGATTTTCGCTCTGGCCGGGATCGCGACGGCCACGCCGGTGACTTACGGCCTGCAGTTCGCACCGACCAATTACACGGCCTACACAGGTTGGGCGTCCGGTGTGACGGTGGCGCCGTTTACGCCGCCCGCATTCTTGAGTGTCGCTACCACGACCTATGCACTCGGATCGGCCTCCTTTGCCATCACTGGCAACAACTATAACATTCAGAATGGTATAACGAACGGTACGCCAACCACTGATATTCAATGGTTGAACCGCGCCTTCTTTTTTGGCAACGGGGGCACCCCTTTAACCGCCACACTTTCCGGCCTTTCCGCCGGTGATACTGTGGATATGCAGTTCATTGAAAGCTTTCAGACGGGCAATGAACCGCAGGTGGCCATTTCGCCCGCATCCGGAAACGCCCAGCCAACGGCCATTGCGACCGATACCAGCTTCACGGATGCAGGCACTTATACCGGCGCGACAAGCTACAATCTGACTTTTACCAATGCCGCTGGCGGTGCTGGCGAATTCGATCTTTCCGGCGCGCTGATCACCATTACGCCCGCGGCAGCGCCCGAACCGGCTTCGCTGGGATTGTTCGCATTGGCGGCAACGGGCCTGCTGTTGCTGAAACGTCGGCAGACCGGCTCCGCAAGGTAAGGGTGCCGGTGCGCCGTGGCGGAAACCAGACTGAATCGGAAATAAAAGGCGGTCGGGGCGGAACGTCCCAAGGAGTCTGTCATGCGGAAGCAAGCCTTTACTCTTGTGGAACTGCTTGTGGTGATTTCCATCATTGCGATCCTGATTTCGCTGCTGTTGCCGGCGCTTAGCCGGGCGCGCATGGCGGCGGACAGTATCGCCTGTGAATCCAATCTGCGGCAGATACAGGTCGGCGTGATGGAGTACGCCAATGCCTTTTCCGGACATTTGCCGTCAACGTTTTTTGGTCCGCAGGGCTGGCAAGACGCTGTCTTCGCCTATTTGTATAACAAAGGGACGCTGGTGCCGCGCAACAGTTTGTCGCCCACGCTGGAATCGCAGTTTGAACAGGCCTTCTGGTGTCCATCAAGAAATGTCAATATGACAAATCCATGGGGACTCAATTATGCGGCCAATCTGGTGGTGTTCCCGGTGCCCGGCACGGTTGGCCCGGCGCGCGGCCTTCTGCCACTGGTTAATGATCCATCCGAGGTGATCGCGGTCGGAGATGCTAATCAGGCGTTTCCGGATGGCGGCGCCTGGTACACGTTTGACTGGGCGGTGTGGAACAATCCGGCAGTTTATGCGCCCACAACCAATGTCCCGATCGGGGGATATTACGGAACCGGTAATACCGATACATTCAACGGCAACACGATCGGTTCCACTGGCCTTCGATACCGCCATTTTTCAACTGGCGCAAACAATGGTTTTGCCAATGTGGTCTTTTTTGATGGCCACGTGCAGTCGATTGCGGCATCGGGGAATTCCACAGGGCTTTTTGTTTATAACATTGTTCCAAACTAGCCGATTTTCATTGTGGCACAGGTACCCTTTTGGCCCGGCTGTGTTCGCCTGTGATTGACAGGAACTATTTTTCTGAGGTTTTTAATGTTGAATCTGAAATGTGTCCTCCGGACGGTGTCTGGTCTCTTCCTGGCTGGTCTGCTGGCGGCGCCGGTTGCCGCGGCGCCGGTCAAGGTGCAACTGGTAAAATCGGGCAATGGCTTTGAACTGTTGCGCGGCGGTAAGCCCTATTTTGTGAAGGGTGCCGGCGGCGGCTTTTCTTTGGCCGCACTTCACGCCGCTGGTGGCAATTCCGGACGCACCTGGGGTGCAGATGGCATTCAGAACCAGCTTGATACGGCCGCGAAACTCCACATGACCATGCTGGTCGGCTTCTGGCTGGGACATCCGGGAGATGGTTTTAACTATCACAATGCCGTTGCAGTGCGGGCGCAATATGAACAATGCAAAAAATATGTGCTGGAATACCGCAACGATCCTGCCGTGCTGGCCTGGGGCATTGGCAACGAAATGGAAAATGGTTATGACCATAAAATTCTCTGGAAGGCTGTGGAACAAATTGCCAAAATGTGTCATCGCCTGGATCCCAACCATCCCACAGTGACGGTGGTGGCGGAAATTGGCGGCCACAAAGTTCAGAAAATAAATAAATATTGCCCCGATATTGATATAATCGGAATTAACAGTTATGGCGGGGGGGCTTCGCTTTACCAGCGCTATCTGAAGGCTGGTGGTGTCAAGCCGTATTTGATTACCGAATTCGGACCTCCGGGAACGTGGGAAATCGGTCGTGATAATATTGGTCTGCCGGTGGAGGAAACCAGCTCGCAAAAAGCGCTTGCGTACGCGGCGACCTATCAGCACAGCGTGCTGAACACCCACGGGATGTGTTTAGGTTCTTATGCATTTACATGGGGCTGGAAGGTGGAAGCAACGCCCACCTGGTACGGGTTGATTCTGCCCGATGGCCGACGGCTGGGCGGGGTGGATTACCTCCAGCATTTCTGGACCGGCCACTGGCCTGCCCACCTGTGTCCGGTCATAAAATCCATCACAATGGATGGCGGCGACAAACTGGCACCCGACAGTGTGCTGCACGCCCGCGTGGTGGCTGTCCAGCCCGGAGGCGGCGCACTAAGTTATCATTGGATATTGCGACGCGATATTTCCAATCTGAATATTGCCGGCGGCCTTGGGGGGGCCATGCCGACGGCATATAAAAAAGCCATTACGCACAACGGCGCGGATCATGTGACTGTGAAAATGCCGCAAAACGGCGGTTACTATCGCCTGTATTGTTATGTATACAACACGCACAATGGCGCGGCGGTGGGTAACCTGCCCCTTCAGGACACCGCCAAACAGCGACCCATGCGATCTCCGGTCGCCGCCATGCCGCTGGTTCTGGCAGGCCCGGGTGGCGAAAATTCCCCCTTTATTCCGGCAGGCTGGATGGGCGATTATTCGGCCATCGGTTATGACGGCAACTGCCATACCCATCCACATGCCGGAAAGGCATGCATCAGGATCATGTTTAAGAAATCCAGCGGCTGGGGCGGCATCGCCTGGCAGGATCCCGCCAACGACTGGGGTAAAACCTATGGCGGCTTGAATTTGAAGAAGGCTAAAGCACTAAGCTTCTGGGCGCGGGGGAAAGTCGGCGGTGAATCGGTGACATTCGGCGTGGGATTAATCGGCTCTGACCAGCCATACCATGATACCGTCCATGTGTCCCGCAAAGTCACACTTGGCACGCACTGGAAGAAGTATACTATTGATCTGAAAGGTAAAAACTTGTCCCGCGTCATCACCGGCTTTTACTGGACCGGTGGGGCCAATGGTGCCCCATTTGCTTTTTATCTTTCGAATATCAAGTATCAGTAAGGCCGCGGATTATGCCGCATCGGTACGTCGAATGTCCGGATAGTGAACTGGCTTGTATAAGGACGCAATCATGTTGAGAACTATTTCTAATCAAATTTGTGGCGGTCTTTGGCTGCTGATTCTGCTGGTGGCAATCGTTTGTGCGATGGGCAACCATCGGGTGGCCATCGCGGCCGATGCCACGCCGTCAGGCGCTGCCAAAGCCGCATTGCCACTGGTGATTTACAATGACGGCAACGGGAATTCGGGCTACATACCCAGCGGCTGGATGGGCGATACCGGTAACATTCATTACAAGGGGCATTGCACCACCGCCAATCCACCCAAGGGAACCAACTGTATCCGCATTAAATATGCCTCCGGCACCGGCTGGGGCGGCATTGTATGGCAAAATCCGGCCAACAACTGGGGCGATGCCCAGGGCGGCTTCGACCTGACCGGTGCCAAAACGCTTTCCTTCTGGGCAAAAGCCAAACATGCGGGCCTGAAGGTGACTTTCGGTTTTGGTGTTATCGGTGCCGGGAAAACCTACAGCGACTCTTCGAAGGGGTCCAGAAAAATCACCCTGACAACAAAATGGAAAAAATACACTATCCGGCTTAAGGGAAAAGATCTGACCCGCATCGTTACCGGATTTTTCTTTTCAGCCGGTGCCCCAGGCAAGCCCTTTACGTTTTATCTGGACAATATTGAATACAAATAACCGGCGAATTTCCAGCGCATGGTATGCATCATTTCCCCACGGGAAAGGCCGTCGGGGTGAACTTCCCGTTTAAGAGGATGCCGCGGGAAAAAGAGCCTTCCGAAGCGACAGGAGTCCGTATGCGTCAATATCTGCGAAATCTGATGGTGTCGGCGGGTGCGATGGCCCTGGGGCTGATTCTGACGGCGGGGAATTCCACCGCGGCGCACATCGCGCATGGTAAGCTGCTTTTTAAATTGAATTTCACTGGACCGATTGGCTCTCTTCCATCGCAAAAGATATGGAAATATGACACGGGCTGGGACCCCAATTGCGGCACGTATTACATAGACTCGGCTAAAACCATGGGAGTGGTGGCTGACTCGCACGCCCAGAGCGGCAAGGCTCTGGCGATTCGCGTGGTGCCTTATCCCGGCAAGCCGGGCGCATTCCTTTCGGCGCGCATTACCACGTTTGCCAATCCTGCGTATCATGTCAAATATGGATATATAGAGGCACGTATAAAGGTTCCAGGAGGACCTGATGGTGCCGGTTCAGGATCGTGGCCGGCATTCTGGCTTCTGGGGACGAATTTTCCAAAAGTCGGCTGGCCCCAGTGCGGCGAGATTGACACCATGGAAAGCGCCGGCAATCGGCCCGGCATCGTTACCGGCACCATACACGGTCCGGGCACAGGTGCTGGCGGCCCTTATTCCCTGCCCGCGGGAAAGGAATTCTGGCAGCATTACCATACATTCGCCGTTCAGTGGAGTCCGCTGGAAATTGAGTTCCTTTGCGATGGTCATGTGTATGCCCTTTTTACCCCGGCGGACCAGAACAAGAATAGCTGGGTGTTTGACCATCCATTTTATATTATTCTCAACGTGGCCGAGGGCGGGGCGTATGGTGGCGCTCCCAATGGAAATGCCATTTATCCGCAGACCATGCTCGTGGACTGGATTAAGGCCTATGCTTGGAAACTTGCTGTTCCCACCGCTGTTCACGCACGCGCGATTGGCAATGGTGGCGTTCATGTGTCGTGGATGGACACGGCCTTTGATGAAAGCGGTTTTGTTCTGCAGCGATCGACATCGCGCGATTTTAGCGAGGGTGTTCATACTCGGAAGCTTTCCGCATTGGCGGCCGGTTATACCGATTCGGCGCTGCCAGCAGATCAGAAGTGTTACTATCGAATAGCCGCAGTGGAAGGAAAGACACGGTCCGCATGGTCCGCAGTCGCGGCCGTCAATCCAGTTGCGGGAACTCCGTCAGCGGGCGGTCAGGTTTCCGATCATCCGGTTCTGGCTATTAATTGCGGCGGCCCGGCGGGAGATGGATTTATAGCGGATCGTTATCACTCAAAATCGGCGCACGACGCGCCCGATAACCATCCGATTGCGCTGGCGCATGGCCTGCCGGCCATTCCGCAAAGCGTGTATCAATCCAATCGGTACGGTGGCTTTACGTACAGACTGCCCCACTTAAAGCCGCACGGCCATTATGTTCTGGAACTGAATTTTTCGGAAGGCTATTGGCGGGCACCACGTAAGCGGCTTTTTGCGGTATTCGCCAATGGCGTCCCGATTTTAAATGACTTTGACATTTATGCCGCCGCCGGCGGACGGTTCAAGGCGGTGAATCGCAGGTTTCATCTGCGAGCCAATGCACAGGGGCAGATTGATTTGCGGTTTGTATCGCAGCGCGACAATGCCCAAGTCAATGGCATTGAAGTGTATGCGGTTAAATAGGGCGGATTGCCAGCTTCCTTCAGGTGCTATCCGACCACTCGCCAAAGACCCCCCTGAGCGTTGTATGGAATGTCGGCGAGGTCATTGTCGCGGCAAAGCAATCGGCTTTTGGGAAAGCTTGCCCGCCGGAATTCCTTCCATTTAATCAATTTTGTGCGCTATGTTTTTCATTCCCGATCAAAACCGGCGCACCCTTGAATCTTGTGAATTTATTATGCGGTTGACGCCTGATAACGGGCGCGTTACACCTTTTGTTTATGGAAAATATACATGAAAAGCTGGCGGTCTGGCGAACCGGGCGGCATCTGCCCGGTCGCTGGAGCGGGATTGGCATTGCGGTCGTTTTGGTTCTTTTAATCGGTTGTCCGCGGCGCGGCGGAGCGGCTGTTCCCCAGAAAATCGCTGTGATACCAGCCGCAAAGACTGTGGCCAATATATCCGCCAGACGGGCCGAGTGGTGGAAAATCTGGCACGAAAAGATGATGATCGATTATGAATTGCAGCGACGCCTGGGGCCGGGGCAGCGGGCGCTGTTGTCCGCGGCATCCAGGCGGCGGGTGGCCGCCAAGGTCATTCCCATGACCTGGCGAGCTTACAAACTGAATCTTCAATTACTTAAGATCAGTTCTTCCCAACAGCGTCCGTTTGTACACGTTCTTCTACGGGAAGACCTGCTGATATTGAGCGTGCTTGGTGATGCAAAGGCCAAGGCGATATTGAACATGAATGCCGCATCGGCCAATCCTGCCAAAGCACAGGACGGGCGCGTGGCGCTTCTTATTTATCAATTGTATCTGGCCTGGCATCATGAAAAGAAGGTCTTCGCGATTTTGCGGGAATTTGAAAAGCTCGCCCGTGCACATCCAACAAGTGTCGATATCAGCACTACTCTTTCTTCCATTACCAACAGCCCGCCGCGATTACCCACGCCGGCTGAAAGGCGATTTGTGCGGCACGTGCTTTTGAATGTGATGCCGAAAACTCTCGCGGCCCGCATGCTGGCTCAAGACAATGCCTCGCGGCAAAAGCTGCTGGCCATGGTGGGTAAGCCTTTGAATCTGCAAACCCAATCGTTGACGGGTGACCGGTTGAATACCGCCCGCTGGCGCGGCAGAGTGCTGGTCGTATGCGTCTGGTTTCGCCTGAACCAGCTTGTCGCGATGCAGCCTTTTTACGATAAATTTCATGCCCGCGGATTGTCCATGGTCGGCATTCCAATGTGGCAGAATTTTGAACAGATCGGGCAGACCATGATGACCCATCCGCATATAACCTGGCTTCAGACGCGCATTATCCATAAGGTCGCAGGTGACGGACTGCTATTCGGTGCGATTCCATTTGTGAATGTCGGTAATCGTTGGCAGGACTATGAAATAATTTGCGACAGGCGAGGCATCGTACGATTTGTGGTTTTCCACGGCAGCGGCGGTATGCCTGCGGAGGACATAAAGAAACTGCTGGCGGACAGGCCGCATTGATACGGCATCCCTGATTTTCGGGACCATCTGGACAGGGGCCGTCATAGCGCAGTCCGACATCGCTGCCGTCTTTTGCAATTTTTTAAATAGCGTTGTGGGCCTTGGTGGATTCAACTGATTCCATCACATCCACAGTAGATTGACTTGGGGCCGAATGTCCCGCGCGTCATGCGCCATGCCGCAACTTGCCAATGTTCAGTATTGTTCCATTTTATACCACGACCGATAAATCCGGCTTCTTCCTTGGATTTGCCCAACGGTTGACCGGCTCAGGCGGATAAATTCACGTCCGATTTTGGGCCGACCGATAAACAGGACGGGTGGTATCTCGTTATAGAGACTGCCTGATACGTATCGCTGGTGCGCCGCCCTGGCGGATTCAGTGTCAAGGCCGAATGAAAGGGGATAATTCGGCTGGCCAAACAGGAGCAGTTGCATGCCGACGAAATTAAAATCTGCGGAATGGCGCACACCCTGGCGCAATACTTGGGGCGTTGCCCCTTCTATGCGTGCCTTGGGCCCGCGGCGTGTTCAGGGTCGTGGTTTTACCTTGGTGGAACTTCTTGTGGTGATTTCCATCATTGCTCTTTTAATAGCCATCCTCTTACCTGCGCTGGCCAGAGCCAAAGCATTGGCGTATAGCATTCAATGTTCCGCGAATCTTCGTTCCATCGGTCAGATCAATGCCGAGTATGTGAGCACATACAGCGGCAGTCTGCCTTTTGGCATGGATACCTACGGTCCCGGACCGAATGAATATGATTCACTGCTTTTCAGTTATTATATTGATGTTCAACCGAACATCTTCTGGAACAACAGGGGGGCCAATAAGGACTGGGAACAAAAATATGTCGCGTTCTTCTGGTGTCCATCTCGCGTATTGGCCATGCAGAATCCTTGGGGTATGAATTATGCGTGCAACCCAAATTACTTTGTTGCCAACAAAGGCGGAAATACCACTTTTCGCGATTCCGATGTGGCTGACCCGGCTGAAGCCGCAGGCGTAGGAGATGCAAATCAGGCCTTCGGAGATGGTGGATCCTGGATGACGTTTGACTGGCAGCAGACCGGAGCAGCGTCACCATATATTAATGATCAGAGCTATCTTGTTCCGCCGAATGGCCTTTCAGGCGGTGATACGGCCAATGTGGATGCGGGACCCAATTTTGCATTTGGCACGGGGCTTCGTTATCGCCACAATCTATTTGCGGCGAACAGTGGGAATGGAAATATCGTGTTCCTGGACGATCACGTGGAAAGTCTGAATTTTAATGACAACACCCCAGGCGCGCCCGTAGGAGCCGCAGGTACGATCGGTAATGATTTAACATTAACTATTCAAAACATTTACAATCCATTGTTGCCTGCCAGCACGCAACAGTGATCTGACACCACATCGTTCCGCCCGGTGAAGTGAATGGTTAAATGGCTCATTGGCAACGCCGCTTATTTGCGCACAATAAACTTGCCGTACATGCCGGCTTTGGCGTGGGCGGGCATTTGACACAGGTAATAATACGTGCCGGCCTTCTTGCAGGTGAATGTAACGGTGCAAACCCAATAGCTGGATTTTTTTATATTGCTTCCAGTGCGCGGCATCATCAGCGGAATACTGGTCAGTTGCCCGGGCAGCGGAAGCGTCATGACGCCGCCGTACGGTGGGGCCTTTGTACCAATGGCGATTCCGTGAATCATGCCCGGGCCGTAGTCCATATTCACCAGAGTAAGTCGGATCACCGAGCCTGCCGGCACGCTTATCGTTGGGTCCACCAGCTTGTGGACTTCATACGTGGTATCCGGAAAGCCTGGTTCCACGGCCACAAAAACCAGGTGTATTTTCCGGCCCGTGAACGTGACCAATTTTGCGGACTTATTCGCCGTTCCGGTGGTGTCGTCATGCTTCACCAGCGGAGCGACCTTGGCCCAAGGTAACAAAACCTGTTCTTCGGTCGGCTTGACCTTCATATGCATGCCCGTCATGTTGCCCATTCCGGGCATGTTTCCCATGCCGCCCCGCACCTGCGATGGCGCGGCGAATTGAATGCCGACAGCGAACAACAGGGCGGCGAGGCCAGCGGATAAGATTGCGGGTTGAGAAATGCGCTTCATGACATGACTCCAGTACGGGTTCTTACAACAAACCACCACAATGTTGCGGAAAAATCCCATGCATTTAATACTCCGGTTTCGCGGCCGGGCTTGACGGGCCGGGAATGGGAACCGGCGTCTGGCCGGGATTGATACCGTCGCGCTGCATGTTGGCGGCGGTGGCGTTTAATGCCAGTTCACCGGGTGGATTCTGATACCAGCCGGGATCATTGTAGGTTGTAATGCCATCCCGAACTTTAAGAATCGTGAACATGCCGCCCATATCAATCAGGCCGTGCGGGCCTTTTCCACCCAGCATGGGCGTGCTGTTGGGTATGCTGGGCATACCCATGGTCATGCCCATGCCATTCTGCCCCATGGTCATGTAATCGGGCAGAAGCTTTCGCATTTTATGGCCCAGGGTTCCTGGTTTTACACCAATCATGTTGGGGAAGTTATGGCCCATCTGCGTCATGGCATGGTGTGTCATGTGGCAGTGCATGGCCCAGTCCCCCGGATTACTGGCCACAAATTCCACCGTTCGCGTGGTACCTACCGGTACCAGAACGGTGGTGGCCGGCTGCCAGGCGCTGCGCGGATATTCGCCGCCATCACTGGCCACAATTTGAAACGAATAGTTATGAAGATGAATTGGGTGATGATCCATGGGGCCAAGATTTCCCAGGCGGATGCGTACCCGCTGGCCAGTGCGAACCACCAGCGGATGCGTCGCCGGAAAGGATTTTGCGTTCATGGTAAATACGTTAAAATCCGTCATTTCCAGCGGGTTCGGCCGGTAAGCGCCCGGGTCAATTCGCCATTCATGAAGCATGATTGCGAAATCCCGGTCTACCGCACGGTCCGGGGCCGGCGTGCGAGGATGAATAATAAACAGCCCCGTCATGCCCAGGCCGATCTGCGTCATTTCATCAAAATGGGAATGAAACATTTTGGTGCCATGGTCCACCAGATTAAATTCATACATATATGTTTCACCCGGCGGAATGGCCTTTTGTGTCAGCCCGGCCATGCCGTCCATGCCGCAGGGCACATACACGCCGTGCCAGTGTGTGGTGGTGGCCTCCGGAAGCCGATTGGTGACATAGATTCGCACCCGTTCACCCTGCACCGCTTCAAGTACTGGATGAATCATG
>JAJZOA010000020.1 GCA_021852225.1 Planctomycetota bacterium | reverse complement strand
GTCGGACTCCGTGATCCGTCTGTCTCCGGACGCCACTTCCTGTTTCGCCTTTTTTATGAATTCTGTATACTGGGTTGAACGACAGATCACTATTTTAGAGATTCATAAAGTTTTGGCGCGAGGAATTTATGGCAAGTGCGAATCCCGGGAAACTGGCCCTTTGGCTTGTGGTTTTAGTACTGGCCGTTGCAGGTGTATTCTGGTTCATGCACCGACCCAAGCCCAATCCGATTTTGGCCTACCCAGTCAGCCGCACGGCACTGGCTACAGATTTCTTTAAGCTTGTCGGCAGCGGTCAGCCCGGCGGCTACCAAAAAGCGTTTGCACTTATTACCTGGCCCCTGCGCCATGCGCACCGCAACCATGCCGGTCAGTATCGGCAGAGGTTTGAAAATCTTAACGCGTATCTGACCGGACTCTTTGGTTCCAATTGGGCGGATGATATCCACGTGGAATCAACTGCGGATTTGACATCGGCGGGTGACGCCCGCTGGCCTTTGACGGTACGCATTAAAACAGAGCGATTCCATTTGAAAATTCAGAATGAAAACCGGTTTTCCAGCGTAGCGGGTCTGGTCCGGCGGCATTACGGCCTTGTTGCCATTCGCGAGTTTTCCTTCAGCGGCGGTGCCAAAGCGCAGCAGGTTGCGGGCACCTCGGCTTTGTTGAATATGGTCGGCGCTGGCGGTGCGGCCGCAAATGTCACCGGAATTTCCGCCGCCTATGGAGACAGCGGAACGCAAAAGCCCTGGCAGATTAAACAGCGGCTCCTGCCCGTGGTGGAAAACCCCCGGTCCGGAGCCCTGGCGCAATGCGTATATCAGTTGTGGCCGGTGCGAAAAGACCCGACCGTGCGGCTGGTTCTGGAAAAAATTCAGCACGACAGCCACTATGCGCTGGATATTCAACAGGACGCAAAGGCGGTCTTAAGTGGCCGGGTGGACAAGGCGATTTTAATCGGCAACGGAGTAGTCAACACAAATTAAATGCGACCATCGCGCGGTTTGGCGATTCCTTACGCTTGCCAAAAAGCTAAAGGCGTCAATATATTTTGGTTATTCCGACTTTACCTGGGCTATCAAACAGCGCTGGTGGCCAGCCACATCGCGGGCAATTCGCAAGCCGTAATATTTACCGGTGGACGAAAGAATGGCCTCAACAGCCGCCGCCTGATTAAACGCGGTTTCAAGTATTAAAGCTCCGCCGGGTTTAAGCCAGTCCGGCGCGGCAGTCGCGATTCGATTATAAAAGGTAACGCCTTCCGGGCCGCCATCCAGTGCCAACCTCGGTTCGTGGCGGCTGACTTCCGGCATAAGCGACGCAATTTGCGCGCTGGGGATGTAGGGCGGATTGGACACAATCAGGTCAAATTTCACCGGCGGAGATACTTCCTCCACCGCGGCGAACAGGTCGCCCTGACACCATCTTATGCGATCCGACAGTTGGTGCGCCGCCGCATTTTTCTCTGCCACGGCCAGTGCGGTTGGGCTGATGTCTGCCCCGATAAGCCGTGCGGTTGGCAGATTTTTCGCAAACGCCAGCGCAATGCAGCCGCTGCCGGTACACAGGTCCAGAATATTCGGCGTTTCCCAGCCGGGGTTGGCACGCACCAGGCCTATGGCCTGTTCCACCAGGGTTTCGGTATCTGGTCGGGGAATAAGCACCTCGGCTGAAACGGCAAGTTCCATGGAAAAAAACCAGCCCTTGCCGATTAGATGTGCCACGGGGGTGTGGTCCTTGCGCAGGCGGACCAGCTCACGAAACTGAGCCACTTTATCCGGCGGGGGGAACTGGTCAAACTGCGTATACAACGCCATGCGCGAGGTCCCGAGCGCATGGGCCAGAAGCAATTCAGCACTCAGGCGGGCTTCATCAATGCCAGCGCGGGTGAAGAACTGCGTGGTCCATTCGAGCAATTCACCGGTTTTCCATTGGGTTTTGTTTGCGGGCTGGGCCATATTCATGTCCTAGTTGTAGCATGAACGTGGCAAAATTTCATTGCGTGCCGCCCTCCGAACGCTCGAAAGCCGGGCAAGGCCGATCTCCCCTGTTCCCGCAGGCGGGAAAATCCGCCTTGCGGCGCCGGCAATTCACGCGATTTGCTGTATCAGTCTCTGGCTTATAGCTGTCCGCTCGCGACCCGTCTTTATTCCCATCCATCGCCGTTGACTCGCTCAACCATTCCCCTGAAATTGTCATTTACCACTCGCCAATTCATGATAGCCGAACGCCCTGTGCTTGCCTTTGCCGGCGGATATGGATTTTGATTCAGAACCTTGTCGTAAATGTCCTCGCCGGCTGCGGTTACCCGTGATCGCGTCCGGCAATTCACCGCTTCGCAGGTGACGCCCGCAATAGTGATGCCGCCCTCGCAAACACGTGCGTTTGGCCGGGCGGGTTACTTGTGCTGTGCATAGGCCTGATGAATCAGTTTGGCGAAGGCGCCTATTTTCCGATAATCGCCGGCCCATGTTGTATACATATACCCGATAACACCCGGCACTGGTTTGGCCGCGCGTATCCACGCGGCGGTCTGGCTTAGCGGGGCGTCGTAATACGCGGCAATGATCTGGCGATTGCCACGGGCTTCAAAAAATTTCAGGGACTTGTTTTTATGATCACCATTCCAGTTCATGACAATTGTCCGGCGGCCCAGACCGTTCCACGACCCGGACCAGGACCCGTTTACCAGATAATAGGACCCATGCGCATTGTGATTCGGGTCAAACATATCGCTCCAGGTATAAATAACATCCCCATGCAACAGATGGCGGCAATACCTTGTGGTGGCGGCAAGAATCTGGCCCGGTGTTTCATGAAGCCGGGCGCAGGATGCGTCCCAGTCCAGCACGCGGTCTTCATCTATGTCCATCATATAATGGCCACTGTGAAAAGCGGCCCTCACGCTTCGGGCGTTTTGCGCCAGCAGATCGCGAAATTGGCCCGAACCCAGGCACGCGGCGACCTGCCCATCATAAAAAATGGGCGGGTAATACCAGGAAACGCGCACCACCGTTCCATTGGGAACCGGTCGAAGGAAATGAATTTCGACCGGCTTGTGCCACGCAATGTATTCGCCCGCCCATGGATTGTTGCCCAGTTGACGGTCCACAATCGGCCGGTAATCAACGCCAGACCGGTAGCCGGCAATGGTGGTGGGCGCGCCGGGGCGGCTTAACGGATTCACCAGACCCGCGACGGTTAGACGCCAGCTTTTCCATTCCAGGCGGCCACGCGCGCTTCCCCAAACGCCGAAATAAATACTCACATGGCGGTGATTAAGAGTATCAAATACCAGATCGTAACGTTTCCAGGATTGCGTTGATCTGGTTTTGAGCGACTCGTATTGCAAGTTGCGGGCGTCACGCCGTGTAAGCACCTCCAGTTGCGGACGGCCGGTAAAGCCCTGCGTACGAATCATGATTTGCACATGGTAAGCGCGAAAGCGGTGCAGGGTTCGGACAAAAACCATGCGGGCGTTGCCGACAGGGTTGCTGAGTTGCGCTTTGCCATTTTGCAGTCTGACCGTGGGGTCCTTCCATGATGGTTTGTTTCCCAGGCTGATGCCCGCTTCGCGCGCCGGCCGTCCGACATTGTTTTCCACCACAAACGGAACATTCCGGACCGGAACGCCTTCCGCAAGAGTCGGATTGGCATATAAAATATCATTGGAATAACCAATCGGAAAAAGACCGGGCACCAGCGTCAGATGAAGTCGTTTCGCCAGCTTTCGCACGCGGGCTACGTTTCGCATGTAGGCCGCGGTATTTCCTCCCAATACATCTAAATGTGCCAGTTTGCTGTCGGAAAGAAGGATATGCGAATAGCCCGCCCGCGCGGCGCGTGTCCAGATGCGCTTCATGCGGGTTATATTGGCATTGACCAGCAGGTTGGTCGAATCATAGAGCCAGAGTTGCGGCGCGGTGGCGGAAGTTTTCAGCGGGCGGGCGGCACGAATGGGTTGTTTGTTCAGTCCAATGCAAAGCAGAGCCGCAGCGGTTAAGATAACCAGTCGCAGGTGCTGGTCTGGTCGCAATCTGTATGGTGATC
>JAJZOA010000112.1 GCA_021852225.1 Planctomycetota bacterium | reverse complement strand
CAAGGTCATGGAAAAAAATGAGCTGCGTAATAGAATGCGTGCGATTCTGGGCACCATCACACCGCAACAGCGGCACAAGCGATCTCTGGATGTCTGTCATCAGTTGCAGGACACGCCAGAATTTCGGCGGGCCGAAACGATCATGCTGTTTCTATCCATGGAACAGGAAGTGGAAACTTCCACCCTGGTACTCCAGGCGTGGAAAGAGTCTAAAACTGTAGCGCTTCCCCATGTGCTCTGGGAACAAAGGGATATTCAGCCGGTGGTCATCAAATCACTGGACACCTCTCCCAATCCCCTGGTTCAGGGCCTGCGCGATCCGGTAGGAGGAACCCCAATTTCGCTGGCCCGAATTGACCTGGTGGCCGTACCGGGCTTGGCCTTTGACCGCCGTGGTTATCGCCTGGGGCGCGGCAAAGGCTTTTATGACCGCTTTTTATCGCAGAAAGATTTTCAAGGTCTGCGTATTGCCCTGTGCTTTCATGAACAACTCCTGGAAGAACTGCTGCCCGTGGAACCACATGACGTTCCCATGAACATGATTATCACGGATCAAAAAATTGTGCGATGCAATCATCCGGCGCGTTGATTGTCCCGCTATCTTGAGTGCCGCAACTTGCCGGAACCACATGCGGCAAGCCAGCCGCCTCGGTTCAACACGGCGGATTCCATATCGCCGCTGGCAGCAGCCCCGCTGCGGCAAATTTCTATTCGCAGCGCCGCCTGGCAACAATTGGGGCAATGGGATGAACTGTAGCGCGTGGAACAGTGGATAAAAACAGTGCATTGCGTGTACATTGGCGGGCATGGTTATTGGCTTTAAATCCCGTTCCCGTCCGAAATCACGCGAGGTGCTGTTGTGGTTTGTGGTCGGCATGCTGGTGATCTGGGGCGCGTGGCAGGCCATCAGCGTAAGGCGACAGGTGCTTCGGGCTTTAGACACAAGAACTGCTTCAGTACCTGCAACGCAAGCGGCCAGCACCCCGTTGGTTACATCGTCGGCGGACGAATCTTCTGATGATCAGCCCCCAGCACCAATCCCCTTCTCGGGTGCGTTTGTCGATGCTCCTCCGGAGGTACTGCGGGTACTGGCACCCGGTCAGCTTCGGCAGACTGGCAAACAAATTATGGCGGCCCGCGCAATGCTCAAACGGGGTCATCTCCTGATCGCCCGACACATGCTGCAAGCCGCCCGGCGAACAATCGCCGGCTTTGGTGAGCAGGAATCCGATACCATCCGATCTCTGTTATCGCAGATAAACCGTCGCACGATATTGGGATCGGCAATTGTCCCGGGTGATCCACTGGTCAAAGTCATCACCGTGCGTGCCGGAGATTCCATCGATTATCTGGCCACGCTATACCGTATTACCCCCGCGATGATCGAGCACATCAATCCCGGTCTGCAACCGGCGACATTGATCCCCGGCCAAGGCGTCAAAGTGATTCTCGGCCCCATGAACGCACACATAATCCTCCATGCGCTGCGCGTGGATGTGACGATTCGAGGGAGATTCATCACAGCATATCCATTTCGCCTCACCACCCCCATTGAACCATCTCCGGGTCAATACAAAATCGTTGATTTCCTTCCAGGGCCATTGGGATTGGATGAATGGATTCTCCAATCTGAAAACAGCCAATCCCGTGTGATTGTGGCCAGCGGGGACATATCCGGTGCCGACATCAAAATGTCTTCCAGCGCAATATCCGCCCTGGCGCGTATGATGAATCAGGCATTTTCTCGCATTGCCATCGAACCATGATAAAATGATAATTGAAACGGGGCTGGCCAAGGCTTGATCCCCGGTAATACTAGGAAACGGATCAAACAATCATGGCCATTGTTGTTCAATGTTACAATTGTCGAAGTCGACTGGAACTTGATGATGGCTTCCGTGGCGGCGTCTGCCGTTGCAGCAAGTGCGGCTCACTGCTAAAAGTCCCCATTGCCGCCGGCCCAACCGATCCCGCTCGCACCCGCCCCGCCGATCCTGGTGCGCGCCTGGGCAGCAATCGCCCCCGCGATCCCAATGAAGACCCGGGTTTGTCCGCCAGTGGCCTTCGGGACCGGTCACCCCAGCGGCCCGCCATGCCGCCGCCGACCAGCAGCGGCGCATTGGCCGGTTTCGCTGCACGACCCATCCAACCTGTATCCACAAGCCGGTCCGAAGTAACATTAAAGTCGGTCGCGCCACAATCCCCGTTGATGACGCGTTCGAATCCACCAGTACGTCCGATTGCTCAAAAGCCGTCCGCCAGACTGAAATCTCTGGCGGGAAAAAATAAGGTTCTGGCACTAACTCTGGCCAGCCTGATAATCCTGTTTATCTTGGCCACTATCGTTATTTTCATTGTGACTTTTTCGCACCATCACAACAATTCAACCTTGTCACAGGAAAGCAGATTGGACACGGGTTCCGCGATTGGCGTGGGATTTCTCGGTATCCCGCTGACCGGAGAAAAAATTGTTTTCAGCCTTGACGGCTCTTCCGCCAATCTCGACAGTTTTAATCTGGTCGCGGCGTGTGTCAAAAATTCAATTACAAAAATGAATATTCATCAGCGGGTGAAATTTGCGATATGGACTCCGAACGGCCTGAAACTATTTCCGCGGCACGGCTGGTTGGATATGAAGCACGCTGCCACCGCAACGCGAGCGGTGCTTAATTACTCCCCCTACGGCAGCACCAGCGCCGCCAAGGCTCTGCAGGCCACGCTCAAACTCGGTGGCGATCAGGTAATTGTCGTCACCGCGAAAGTCTTTCTTTCGGATTCACACATCGTAACTGATGTTGCAAAGTGGCGGAGAGACGAGCAAATTATTGACGTGGTATCGGTTAACGGCGAACGAAAAGAGCTTAAGCAAATAGCGCACCAATCCGGCGGAACATTTCGGTTCCTCACCGTCAGTGATCTGCAAAATGCGTTGGGGCAGTAGCGGCCGTTCGTTAGCTTTGTGCGGCCTGATAAATTTCAGCAACTTTGGTCCAGTTTACCACTTCCCACCAATTGGTGATGTATTCAGGCCGCCGATTTTGATACTTGAGATAATAGGCGTGCTCCCAGACATCCAAGCCCAGAACAGGCTTGCCGGAAAGACCGCAGACGGCCTCACCCATCGCGGGATTATCTTGATTAGCGGTTGACCCAATGGACAGCTTCCCGCTCTTGCATACCAGCCAGGCCCATCCGGAACCAAAACGCTTGGTCGCCGCTTCACCAAAACGCGTCTTGAAGTCCGCAAACGAACCGAAGGTTGATTTAATTGCCGCCGCCAGTTCCCCGGTCGGCTCTCCCCCGCCACCCTTGCCCTTTGGAGCCATGATCTGCCAGAACATACTGTGATTGGCGTTACCGCCGCCATTATTGCGCACGGCCATGCGGATATCTTCCGGAACCGATGCCAGATCACTGATCAGACCATCAAGGGATTTGGCCTCAAGAGCGGCTTTTCCAGCGATGGCATTATTGAGATTGGTTACATACGCACCATGGTGTTTCCCGTGGTGAATCTGCATGGTTTGCGTGTCAATAATGGGTTCCAAAGCGCTGAAATCATACGGTAGTGAAGGAAGTTGAAAAGCCATGGTTCGTACTCCTGAAATAATTACCCAATGGACGAATGTAAAATCAATCGCCCCTTATTATTAATAACTTATAGTGACACAGCCCCCAGTTTGTCAATCCGGAAGGCCGCCGCATTTGCTACTGCGCCAAGGAATAATTGACGATTTTGTCTCCGGAATTAACCTGCACAGTGGCCTTGGCCCCCTGATGAACGGTCACAGACGTCAACCAGACACGCATCTGCGCCGAGCTATCAGACCATATCAGCACAGCATAGTTTCCCGGCCCGAGTTTAATGGGTTTCTTGAGTTGTCCGGTCGCATTAAGTCTGGCTGACGCTACGCGCTGGCTCGCAATCAGCGGTTTGAGTGTGTTGCGAAAATAAGTCCTGATCCGCGTCATCGAATCATTGGTATTGGTACCCACTTGTGACGTTAACAACACCGGCAAGATTTGACCCCACGGAGCGGAGTGTTGCAAACGT
>JAJZOA010000074.1 GCA_021852225.1 Planctomycetota bacterium | reverse complement strand
AGAAGCGCAGCGGCCCCCCCCCATCACGCAAAATGCAATGAACCGCGAAAACCAAATTCGTGCGGCACCTAAACTCGCCATACTGGAATTTTCGCGTATTATCGGCTATTAGCAAATGCCGGAAAACTTTTTTTCGCCGATGCGGCGATTTCCGTCGGTTTCGCAGGTCGGTGCGACATCATTTAGGCCCTCACCGGCGGTCTGCCAGTGTATTCAGGGGGGGGAGCAGGGCACGGGCCTATCCGGCAGACGCACTATTTTGCGTCCGAAAACATATTTTCGTAAAGCCCGTAACTTTGGGGCACAAAAATGGTTATACTCATCTGTGGGCGATATAACATCCGGATGCCTGTACCAGAATATCCGGCATTCCGAAATAACTGGCAGCCCGCGGCTGGGAATGCAATGGCCGCTTTGAAAGTCGTGGCAGGAAGAATAAATGGCTGAATCGGGACCGCAAAACAGCAAGAAGCGGATCGTGACTGTTGTAGGGCCGCCGCGTAGCGGGACCAGCGCCATCACACGCGCGCTGGAATGCCTTGGCGTGGATCTTGGCGATACGGCAAGCCATCGACCTGCCGATTCGGGTAATCCAAAAGGTGTATGGGAAGACCGACTGGTTATTGACCTTTGCGCCCGGGCACTGGCAAGTTTTGGTATTCCCTGGTACGGATTGCAACTCTTTTCGGCCGCCGACTGGCAAACGCCACAAGGTCGAAATTTTATTGCCGAAGCCGCGGATATCATCGGACAGCGCATTGCCAGTACGGCCAATGGTGTCTGGGGATGCAAGAATCCACAAATCGGGCGGATCAGCTACATCTGGCTGGAGGCCTGCCGCCAGGTTGAGTGCGACGATGCCTATGTCATTGCGCTGCGCAATCCGCTTAACGTGGCGGCTTCTGTCATTCGCGGAAGTCCGCATTTTGGCGTCGGCTGTAATCCAACCCATCTGCATCTGATGTGGCTGGTCTACCAGATTGGAGCCATGGAACCTCTGCTGGCTGGCAGACCCGCAGTTATTGTGGATTTTGACGCCATGCTGTCCCAACCGGTCGCCCAGTTAAACCGCATGTCCGCAGCATTGAATCTTCCGACGGATCCCGCAGCCGTGCAAGCGTATCAATCAGGTTTTCTTCAAAAAGATCTTTGCCATTCCACACATGCCGCCGACGACCTCCACGCGGACCCGCGCGTTCCAGCACTGGTGCGGCGGACTTACGCCCTGCTGTCCGAAGCCGCCTTCGACCGAATTCCGCTGACCAGCCCTGAATTCCGCGACGCCTGGGAACAAATAGCCGCCGAAGCCAAGGACCGCAACCCCATGTTCCGGCTGATTGACCAGATGGACCAGCGGCTGGTTCGGTCCCGCGCATTTGGGCGGTTGATCTACCGAAATTCACCGGGCGTTCTGCGGCGATGGATGGCCCGTTTTGCCTGACGCCATTTATTCATCTTAAACCTCCCGCGAAGGACAGACGGGCCACGACCGCTTTTTGTTTTCAATTTTCGGCTGCGGCGGGCAGATGGGTGATCGGGATAGGAAATGCTGCGAGCGATAAAAATGGGTGGTCAGTGGTTTGGCCACTTTGATTTTGGCCAATTGCCGGAGATCCGCATCGGAGAGCAGCTTGGGCAGCGGATTGCCATTGGTTCCACCGCGGTTGCCCGCGATAATTGTAACCGCAGGGGCCGCGGGGCAACGCTGAGGATGATAATTAATTACCCATTGGCTTGACGGCATCGCCATCGTCGCGTTCTCCGAGGCTGTGGCAGCCAACGAATCAGCATCAAGCCAGAATCAAATGGCCCCTGCCGCGCCCGATTGTGCGTTCCAGTTGACCTCTTGGCTCCACATGCGTCCCGCTGCGGTAAATTTCGCCACAAAAACAACGTATTATTGGGTTTTCCGGCCATCTTCATGTATCGCCCGACGCCAAGCAGAATATCATGCGATCCAATTTACCAGCCTGATGAGCAACGGATCACTTTGCGCTATAGCGAATACTTTTTGCGTTTTGCGATGTGGCCTGGCAACAACGAAAATGTATAATTGCCGACCGCTAAAAATAGCGATGGTCGATTGGCTAAAGGTGTGAAAGGCGGATATGACGGACAAAAAATCGGACTTACATCGCTCCCCCCACATTCCGGCAACCGGAAAATCAAGCCTGCACACGACAATTCCGGTATTCCTGTTTTGTTTCATTTAATAAGGAAATGTAAATGTATTATCTGAATGACGGACCGGCTTGTGGAAATCGGCCTTACCGGTGCGACACCATCCACAGCGCTATTCGACTGTTATTGCTGTCAGCGTTCGTCTTCTGTGGGTTCCATATTGCCACGGCGGCAACGGCCCAACCGCTTCGGACCGTGTCACTGAATTTTCAGCATACAGGCACACTGTTCCATTCGCCCCTGAATGTCTGTATTGGTGGCGACCACGCCGCCAATGAAATGCATGCCGCCGTATTTCGTCAAATGGCCATTGCTCATCAACTCTGTGGCATTGACTACATCCGCTTCCATGGGCTGCTTGATGATGATATGCATGTCGTAAAGCGAGCCGCGGACGGCCAACTGGTTTACAACTGGCATAGGATTGATCGGTTGTATGCGGGCATTCTGCGTGCCGGTCTTAAGCCGGTTGTGGAACTAAGCTTCATGCCCGGCGCGCTGGCGTCAGGAAAGTCCACAATATTTTACTATCGGGGAAACACCACACCGCCCGCACATATCAGCCAATGGGGTAACCTTATTCATGCGCTGGCCCGGCATCTGGAAAAGCGGTTCGGGCGCAGGGAAGTGAGGTCCTGGTATTTTGAGGTCTGGAACGAGCCGAATGGAATGCTCAGCACTGGAGGGTTTAAAGCTTATTTCGCAATGTTTGCGGCGGCAGACCGCGCAATTAAATCTGTTGATCCGCAACTGCGGGTCGGCGGCCCGGCATCGGCCGGCCTCGGCTGGATATCCAGATTTATTGCCGCTTGCCATAAGCAGCATCTTTCCGTCGATTTTGTCTCTTCGCACACTTACGGCTGCGGCCCGCACAAATGGCCCGGCTTAAAACGCAAAGGCTTGCGCGTCGCTGCGAATCCACGGGCTATCGCGGGCGGCATCGACGAGGCAAGACAGAAAATACAAAAATCGGCCATGCCCCGACTGCCGCTTATGATTACGGAATGGGGACCATCCTATTCGGCGCGTGATGCGGTTCACGACACTTATTTTCAGGCCGTATGGCTTCTTGAACAGGTCCACGCCATGAAACATCCGCCCTTTATCATGTCCTATTGGGCGATTTCAGATATTTTTGAAGAAGATGGACCGCAGGTTTACCCATTTCAGGGCGGATTTGGCATTTTCAACCCACAGGGAATCAAAAAGCCCACATTCTTCGCGATGCAATATCTGAATGAACTTAAGGGGCGGCAAATTAATACCCATGATGCGAATTCCATTGCCGTGGCCCATCGCGGCGGTGTTACCCTGCTTGCCTGGAACTATCACTGGCCCCGGCAGACCAGCCGCGATGACGATTTCTACAGCCTGCCCCATCCGTCTGTACCGGCCCGAACCATCAACCTGAATATCTCCGATCTGCCGCCGGGAGAATATCAACTCCGGATTTATGCCGTGGGCTATCGCCACAACGATGCCTACACGCTTTACCAGCACTGGGGAAGGCCGCACAAATTGTCTTTGAATCAACTCAAAGCCCTGCGAGATGCCACTGAAAACAAGCCCCTGGTCAAGAAAACCATCACCGTGCGGACACACGGGACTTGGAAATATCAGGTTAAAATGCGCACCAACCGGATATTGCTTCTTAAACTGTCCCCAGTGGCCCGATAACCCATGGGCAATGGATGTGGCGCGGCGCGGGAGGCGCGCCGCGCCATTTTCTCTGTAAAGCAAGGAAGTTCAACAATTCCCATCGCGGACCGAACTTCAGGCAATTGGTTGGGCGGCCGGACCATCTTGTTGTTTTCCCGGCATGAGATTCCGAACAACGCCAAAATTAAGTTGAAAAAACGATTCGCCGGAACAGACTTCAATCATTA
>JAJZOA010000191.1 GCA_021852225.1 Planctomycetota bacterium | reverse complement strand
TAGTTTGGCAATGAAGTGTCGAAAACCAATTGAAATAAGTTTACCATATAATACGTCCTGCGAGGCAGCCAACGCTATCACGTATAAGTTTCGGTTTCACCCGCTTCTGCCGCTTATGGTTTCTACGCCAGGAGAGCCAAATCACGGATTGCTACAGGCTGGTGTTTCCGCGTTCCCGGATGAACGATGTATGTAAATTCATCTGGCCACACAAGCTTCCTGAGTATGAACCCCTGGCAACATGCCTGCTCGGAATATCCCGGCGGCCAGGCGAATTTGTACGAGCAGGTTACCGAATTCATACGCGTGCATTGCGAATAAAAACGCGCCGCGCCAATATCGTGCTGCCGATGTGTGAAATCTGGTCCCAGTTAATGTGCATCGGGTCCATTCATTGGCTTCGTCGCCTGCTTATTTCCTTCTGTGCGCACGGAATGACGTTGCAATCACCGGTTTTCCGGAAGACTGTCGCACGATAAGTTCGCCGTTTAATTCGCAGTGCAGGGGAGGTAAATCGGGATCACTGATCCGTTGGAACATTGTGCGGAGCGCCACAGAAGCCACGCCTGCCGCGGGTTGCCGGATTGTAGTCAGAGGGACAGGCAAATGGGCTGCCATTGGCAGGTCGTCAAAACTGCCAATACGCAGTTCTTCCGGGATTTTAATACCCGCCTCAAGGGCAAAACGCATGACCGAAGCGGCTCGCGAATCGCTTACAACCAGCACGGCCTCCGGCCGCCGGCGGCGCAGTGTGCTGATGACAAACTCCCGATCAAACAAATTCCCATGTATTACACCTGCGGAATCTGCGCGCAAACCGTGGAACTCCAAGGCCCGAAGATAGCCATCTATACGTGATTCCTGTGTCGGTACGCGCGTGAAATGCGCCAGAAAATCTATTCTACGGCAGCCCAAATCGAAAAAATGGTTTGCCAGTGTGTAACCGGCACCGAGGTTATCTATCCCAACCAGGTCCAATTCGCTGCGGGCCGGGTAACGGACCAGGTCACGATCTATCAACACCATTGGAATAGAAGCATCTTGAAAATCCTGAGCGACCGCCATGGTCGGAGAAATAAACTGGTCCGTCAGAATTTCCTGGGGCATCAAAAAAACGCCCGCCACGCGGCTGCTGATAAATTCCCGTGCAATCGCCCTGAATCGATCGGTTACTCCAGTTTCGCCAGGATCATCACCCCATGATGGATCCTGGAACAGGGCCTTTGCGCTTTCCAGTTCAAGCTGTTTCGCCAGTTCCTTGGCCACCAGATCACAAACGGTTTCTTCCTGGTGATGGATCGCCAGCCCCAGCATTGCCGCCCCGAATACCAGCCGTCGGCGTTCCGGCGCGGCAATGACGGTGGATCCACCCTTGCCGTGGCGCCGGATCAGTTTCTCGGCAACCAGCCTGTGAATCGCCCGTGCAACGGTTGGCCGTGAAGTCCCAAACTGGGTCGCCAGGTCGCGTTCTGTTGGTATCTTTTCCGCGATGCGGAATCGGCCGGTTTCCATGCCGCGTCTCAGATACTGGTAAACTTTTTCTGATATTTTTGCCGGACGCATTGGACCACCATTATTCAATTACCTGTTGAATTTCGCCGTCGATTCTGGCACCGAATGGGCTTAATGAACCGACGGAATTGGTTTTTATGCAGCCTGAATCAGCCGACAATTTGCATTTTACGATCCAGCGCGAAGCGAATGCTCCAGCGCAGTTGCGGTACTCGCCAGCAGCAGTCCGACGTGCGCGTTCTGATCCACCTGTCGTTCCGCTGTGTGGCATATATTGACACATTGCTGAATCTGATTCGGATCGATTCCGCGCATGACTGATGGTAGTGGAGCTCGCACCAATGTTCCAATGGCCATCCGCATTCGGTCATCAAGCCATTCGGCGGTGAAGCCGAGCATGGTCATCACACCATCTCGCACCAGCCGATCGCGCGAGGCCAGCGGATCGGTTTCCATTCCAATTCGGGCGTATTGTTCAGCGCATTTCCCTAAAGCATCCGCAAGGGCCATGCCGCCAAGCTGTTGAGATGCCACTTTGTCCAGTGTGGTTCCAATCTGGTTTATCCAGGCAAGAACCTGCGGCGAACTGTCGCGGTTTGATTCGGCTGATCTGGCTGTTCCCGGGCGCTTGGCGTCGACGACTCTCGGTGTCGAAGACTCCGCTTCATCACCGTCAGAAGAATCCTCCGTTTTGGCTGAAAGCCATTGCAAGGCCCGTCCCAAACTCCCCTCGCTGATCCGTGCCAATTGCCGTGCCTGCAATTCGTTCAGGCCGCGGGCTATCAGCGGGGTGGCCAGAACGTCCATCGGCAAGGATCTGAATTCGATCAGTTGCGATCGGCTGCGAATGGTGGAAAGCAACTCATACGGGCTGGCGGTAATAAGCACGATATAGGTGCCCGCAGGGGGTTCTTCAAGTGCCTTAAGCAATGCGTTTTGGGCAACAGCCTGCATCAGGTCGGCTTCATCAATAATAAACCATTTGCCGCGGCCAAGTTTGGCCCGCGTGTAGAGTTTTGATTCCACACGGTTTTCGGGTGAGGCATTGCCGGTTATTTCACCCCGAATGACATCAATTCCAAGCGTGGTGGCTTTTGATTTTCCTGCCCGATCGTGAAACCGTGCCAGCCTCCGATGCACCAGATGCAGGTCCGGATGCGAACCGGATTCCATTGCATGGCACGACGCACATTGGCCGCAGCCATCGGTCAACATGAATTCCGGGCCAAGTGCGGCTACACGGGGCTGGCCGTCGATCTGGTTGGGGATTTTCCGGGGATTCGCGCAAAGCTTGACGCGCGCCAGTGCCAATGCAGTCGTATATTTTCCCACGCCTTCCGGTCCGGCGAATATCCAGGTGGATGCCATCCGGTCACCAGATAAGACACGCTGCAAATGCGTCAACGCCGTTTGCTGGCCCTGAATGTCAAGCAGCGAACAGATCATTGCCGGTCTTTCCCCTGTGATAATTCATAATCGTCCGCGGTCGACTTCTCGGGCGGCCTGTCCCGGGCGTGGCCGTGGGCGGTTAATGCCCGAACAACGTGGGCAGGTCATTAAAAATAGTGACATACAAAAACAGGCCGCCGATCAGGGCGATACCAACCACTTGAATGACGGTTTGTACCTTGACCGGCAGCGGCCGGCCGCGGAATTTCTCCACTATCAGCAGTACGAACAGTCCGCCATCCAGAATAGGCAGCGGCAAAAAGTTGATCACTGCCAGATTCACTGAAATAAGTCCGAGAAAAAAAAGCAGATACATGAATCCATTGCTTTCAATTTCGTAACCGTATTTGGCAATGCCGATGACGCTGTGCAACTGGTGCGGCGAAATGGAACCCACGCCAAGTCCGCGCAAAGTCAGGTAGGTGCGAAGTATCCAGCTTTTTGTGTGGGCAATGCCCATGGCGATGGCGCCGCCGAGCGTGTCAGCTTTTTGGGGCAATTTCAGCGGCATAAGCGGCAGGCCAAGCTGGTAGGTAAATTGGCCAAGGGCCTTGCGATCAGCGGTGGTGAAGGCCAAGGTGGCCGGGTTGCCGCTGGCCATTTCAAGTTTAACCGTATGGCCGGAGAAGCCGCGCAGTGCGTTTACCAGGTCACTCCAGTTGTTTATAGCGATAATAGAGTTCGTGTTCCCGCCCAATGTCAATCCAGTGATGATGCCGCCCGGCTGAATTCCCGCCGAAGCATCCGCCTTGGTTACCGCACCGTACATCGGTACTGAAAAATCTGGCTCCATTTCCACACCAATTCGCGCTGGCGTAAACACCCCTTTTTCCGGCGTGACCGTCAGTCGAATCTTTTTGCCGCCGCGCAGCACCAGGATTTTAACCGGCTTTCCCGCGTCGGCACCGACGAGTTTAGCCAGTTGGCCGCTGCTGGGAAATGCCACATTTCCATAGCGTGCGATCACATCTTTCGCTTTCAGCCCTGCCTTTTTCGCTGGTGAATCGGGCAGAACCGCCGCAATTTTTGTAAGCGGCTGCAACCCTAAAATCGATGGCGTTTTTGCGACCCAGTCGCGAAGCGTCAACTCTGGCCGTAAGGAGAGCACCGAA
>JAJZOA010000153.1 GCA_021852225.1 Planctomycetota bacterium | reverse complement strand
TTACGGCCTGCAGAAAGCCAGCCCAAGCGTGGCCGGCGTCATTTCCCATCGCTTCATCAAGCGCGGAGGGGATGCCGATGTCCTTGGCCACTTCCGTAGAAAAATAAGCCTGGTCCACGCAGACGCCGCCATATTTAAGAATATTTGGCAGCGTAAAACCGGCGGTGTCAATCTTCAAACCTTTGCCATGCAGGAAGCCGTAATCGTATTTAATGTTGAAGAACAGTTGGCCGGTATCTGAATTGCCATGATATTTTGCCAAAGCCCAGCGGTGATCGGAAATACTTGTCGTGCCGTCCACGACATAAATCAGCAGTTCGGCGGGCATCGGTTTAATGCCGAAAAACATCTTCCCCTGATGCTTGACGTAAAATTTCCAGAGCCTTACAGGATCGGGCGAAGTAGCCGGGTTTTCGTTCATATGCACGGTCAGCGGCTTATATAGGACGCTGCATATTGCCGCGGTTAAATTCGGATAACGGGCCGCCCTTTTTCCCAGTTTGCGGTGCAGGTGATTCAGCATGGCGTAAATCTGGGGCCACTGCGGCTTTTGAATTTGCACCAGAAATACAAGCGTCTGGGCCAGAATATGGTTCTTTTCAAGATAGGCCAGAAGGTGCAATCGTAACTCTTTTCCCGGGACCGTTGCAAGTTGTGTGACCAACTCACGGGCGAAATCCGTGCGGCGTATGATGCGCGTCTGCTCCCGGCGGCTGCGGGCAATCGCCTGATCGCAGAGAACATCCAGTGCGGCTCTGGCCTTGGCAAAATTGCCATCCCGGGCAAGCTGTTTCAGAATTGCCTGAGTCCGCAGAGGTTGCCAGCGCATGAATCGGATGGGCAGTATTTTTTTGCCTGCCGCAGTTGTCGCGACGGTTTTGGCTGCCGGCGCGGTTTGGGCGCAGACGGGGCGGCCAACAGCGTGCGCTGCCAGCAGGATCGCGGCAAAAGTTAGTGCGAATCGCCAGATGGTCGGGATCGGACTGTTGAAACGCGTGCGCATTGTATTGGCCTCCGGCGGACAGTCTGAACAAAATTCAGAAACAGGAAAATAGATTGCATCACTGCCCGGCATTATACCCAGTCATGGGGCGTGGTGGAAGAATCGGGAAAAATTCAGCGGTATATGGCGCGCCCTGCGGACGATTAAACCGTTGATCCATGCCTACACCTTTATTGTGCCCGCCGACCGAAATGGCCATTGCCGGACGGGGAAATTGTATCCGATGAGCTTGCGCGGCGGCCCGCAATCATCGAAAAGTTTCAAGTGGCAATTGGACTTCATAGACGGCATCGATTGTATGCCTTAAACTCCCTGTTCGCGCCTGGCGGAAGCGGTGCAAGCCCGCCCGGTGCCTGATGGAAACCTGACTATGTTGCTGACAATGCTACGCGCCAAAATACATGGTGCAATTATTACCCAGGCCAACCGTGACTACGTGGGAAGCATCACGATAGACAGCGATTTATTGGCCAAAAGCGGTCTGCTGGCTAACGAAAAAGTGCTGGTCGCAGATATTCACAATGGCGTGCGATTCGAGACATATATTATCGCCGGACCGGCTGGTTCCGGGGTCATCGGAATCAACGGTGCCGCGGCCCATCTGGTCAAGCCGGGTGAAAAGGTGATTATTATGTCGTTCGCGCAAGTCACTCCGGAAGAGGCGGTTTCGCATGAAGCGGCGGTTCTGCTGCTGGATGCGGAGAACAAGCCAGTGAAATCGTTTAAACTTTCCAGCGTTAGCTGACGGGTCGAACGCCGTTCTGGCCAAGGAACTGGCTGGCCCGAAGGTTCAGGGTAGTAAGGAAACAATATTGTGGAATCCGCCGCTGCCGGGCGATGTCGCGGTTCCGCCGGTCTTGGAGTCAATATGCGTGTCCGCCAGAAATTGATCACGAACGCCAGCCGCAATCTCAGCCAAGCGGGCACATGGACAAACGGCGCGATGCGATGCGGTAGTTGCTATGACGGTGTCCATGGAGGCAATTTCCGAACAGTTATTCTGGCGGCGGTACTGTTGCTGGCAGCGGGGCTTGGCGGATGTTCCATCACATCCGTACCGCCATGCATGGTGCAGGCGGGCCCCTCATTTTCGGTGCGTTATGCCTTGGCACGGGTTTCGCCCGCGGTGGTCCGCATCGATGTGGTAATGCGGTCATTTCAGGATGGGCTGCCGGTGTCATTTCGGGCCATCGGCAGCGGCGTGATTATTGATTCCAAGGGGCATGTTCTGACCAATTTTCATGTGGCGGGCCGAGCTCGCCATATCATGATAACCTTGGCTGACCAGCGGCAGGTTCACGCCCGGCTGATAGGGGCCGACCACTGGACTGATCTGGCCCTGGTGCAGATGAATATGAAGGAGATTCATAAGCGGCATTTGCACTTTTCCTGGGCCAGCCTGGGCAATTCGCGCTCAGTGCAACTGGGGCAGGCGGTTCTGGCGATCGGCACGCCGTACGGTCTTTCGCGGACGGTTACGCGCGGCATTATTTCCAATACAGACCGCTTCTTCAGCGCTTCGACGATTGACGGTTATGAAACCGGCTGGTTCAACAACTGGCTGCAGACCGACGCCGCCATTAACCCGGGCAACTCGGGCGGCCCTTTAATTAATTTACGCGGGCAGGTGATCGGCATTAATACGCGCGGCGACCCGTCGGCGAACAACCTTGGATTCGCCATCCCCATTAATGTGGCGCGGCGCGTCATTCCGTATTTGCTTTCGCAGGGCCGCGTTCCCAGAAGTTACATTGGCCTGCGCCTGCAGCCCCTGCGGAATCTCGGCCGATTTTATCATTTAAGCAACCGCAAAGGTGTGCTGATTAGATCGGTGGATCCGCATTCGCCGGCATCCAAGGCCGGACTTCAGCCTCAGGACGTGCTGATCAGTGTCAACGCGCATCCGACCAATTGCCGATTTCCCGAGCAGTTAGCCGCGATTCTGCGTTACATTGCCGACCGGCCGATCGGTTCAACCCTGGCGTTAAAGGTGGATCGGCCAGGTGTCGGCGGCCCGACGACACATTTTACGCTTAAAGTCATAACGCAGCGGTTACGAAGTGCGGTTACGCCACAGCACGAAATTGCAGTCTGGGGAATCGCGGTGCGAAACCTGACGCCGGCATATCTTCGCCAGCGACGCATGAAGTTGATCAGCGGCGTGCTGGTCACCGGGGTTCGTCCCGGATCTATGGCCGATCGCGCGGGAATGCAGCCGGACGACATCATTCGCCGAGTAAATGGAATGGCGGTGATATCCGTACGCCAACTCAAACAGATTGTCGGCAAGTTGAAGGCAAAGGCCACAGCGGCGGTGGTCGTGAAGCGCGGCCGCAGCGAACATACGCTGGTGCTTTCGCCTCATCATTAATCCATAAACTGGCCACGGCGATCTGGACCGGGCCGGCATCGGAACAGATTGGGCTGGTTGGTTGCTCGGCGCGCTACGAAAGGGAATGAATCGTATAGCGCGCCGGAAATTGTCTGTATCAGTCCGGCGTTCGGAACTGCGGAAGTAAACGTGTTTTTGTAATGGATATATACAGGAATTTATTGCTATGCGAACAGAACAACATCATATCCGGCGCCCCATTCCGTGTATCAATCAATACCGCGGAATTTGCGCTGCGTTCCTCGGCGTTCTTCTGGCTATGACCACGGCGGCCGACGCTGCCCCGGCAGCGGGAACGGTTGCCCATGTGAATCTGGCCAAGTTTATACCATCTATAGTCCGCAGTCTGGTGTTCGTGCAATACACGGCAAAGGATGAATTTAACAAATCAAGCAAAGTGGATGGCCAGGGACTGGTGTTGAACAAGCAGGGAGTGGTGCTGGTATCCGGAAGTCTGATACCGCCTATTCTGCCGTTGAGTTATATCCACCATTTAAAGATTTGCATTCCCGGCGGGAAACTTCAGAAGGTGAATGCGACATACCTTGGTCGCACGGTCAGTGGTTTGTTTTGCTACATTAAGGCCGATAAGCCGCTCAATGTGATCCCATTTTCAGATTCGCCACACGCTGGCGTTTTTCTGGGCGAAAAAGTGATTTCCATCGGTTTGTTGTCCAAGACCGAGGCCTACCGGCCATATATTGGCATTAACCGGATCAAAGCCATCACGCTGGATGAACATCGGCTGGCGGCCACTGATGTTTTCGGATTGACCCGTGCCACAAGTCCGGTTTACGATTTTCATACCGGCAAACTTGTCGGCATTACCGCGACCAATGCCGGTGAAACGGTAAGCTTGGGTTTGATGGGCCGTTCAGTTCCAGTCACGATTGGCGATCCGGATCAGGAGGGATTGTTCCTTCCATGGTCGGAAATTCGCGGCGTGGTGACGCAGGTGCCCGAAAAGCCTTTCAAAACTCGGCGGCCATGGCTGGGAATTGTGGATGAAACCGGTCTTAAGCCGTCATTGCGGAAACTCTATAAAATCAAACAGAATGGCGGAATTGTGGTGGGGGGAGTCATCCCCGGACAGCCCGCCGATAAGGCCGGATTAAAATCGCAGGATATATTGCTGACCATTAACGGGAAGGCTTTTACCCAATCTGCGGTGCCGGCGCGAATGATTTCCGCCTTCCAGCGGGCGATGCTTCCGCTAAAGCCGGGTGAAAAAGTGACATTCGGGATTTTGCGAAATGGAACAAAAAAGATGAATATACCGGTGACCGTCGGTGATATGCCGCCGACACCGGTGCGGACCAAACGGTATTTGGACCGCCGACTGGGAATGGTGGTGCGCGACCTAGCGTTTGAAGATTCTTACGCTCGCAAACTTCCGGCCACGCAAAAAGGGGTGGTCGTGTCGCTGGTGAAGGACGGTGCCCCCGTCACGCTCGGACATACGCCACTCAAGCCGGGCTATTTAATTACGCGAATTAACAACCAGCCGGTGCGGGACGGGAGTCAGTTCATGAAACTGCTTCGCGCCGCGCAAAAAGCTGGAACCGATGAAATTGTGTTCGTGGTGATAAAGCCGGATTCCAACACGGCAGTTTGCCGCATCGGCCTGCAATAAATGGGATCCGCCAAACGAGGTGTCGTTCATGGGCAAATCCAATCGCAATGTCGCGCTGCTGGTTGAATCTTCCCGGGCGTATGGGCGACATCTGCTGCGAGGCATCGCGATATATGTCCGATCCGTGGCCCAATGGTCGGTTCTGCATCAGGAACGCACACTTTCCGAGGGGTTGCCGGCCTGGTTGAATCCGGATGAACTGGATGGGGTTCTGGCCCGCATTGACAGCCAGGCAATGTTTGACCAACTTGTGAAACTGCGCATTCCCGTGGTGGATTTGCGCGGCCGATTTAAATCGCCGCGGATTCCGCGCGTGTTGGTCAATGATGCGATGGTGGCGCGGCAGGCGGCGGTTCACCTGCGGCAGCGCGGATTCAAAAATTTCGCCTACTGCGGATTCAGCGGAGCCGATTACAGTGAAAACCGGCTGGCTGCGTTCGTCGTGGAAGTGCGGCGCGACGCTTTTTTTGATAGCTATATGACTCGTCGTCCGCAGGATCACACCTCTACATCGCAGGTCGAATTGCACGGAATCGAAGAGGAAAAGCGTATTGGTCAATGGTTGGCCAAACTGCCGCACCCATGTGGTGTGATGGCCTGCAACGATATTCTGGCGCGGATTGTTCTAAACGCCTGCAGGCGGGAGAACCTGAAAGTGCCGGATCGTGTTGCCGTGATTGGTGTGGATAATGATGATGTGCTCTGCGATCTGTCGACACCTCCGCTGTCCAGTGTCAATCCCCCATGTGAGCGGATCGGATACGAGGCGGCCTCACTGCTTGAACGCCTGATGCACAAGGAAAAAGTTGACAGTGAATTGCTGCTCGAACCCCTTGGTGTGGTGGCCCGGGCATCCACCGCCGTGCTGGTCACCAGCGATCAGATGGTCATTGAGGCGCTGGCTTTTATCCGGGAACATTACCTGAAGAATGTGCACGTGGGGGATATTCTCAAGCACTTGAAAACCGTTGGCCTGACCATGTCGCGAAGTACCATGGAACGGCGTTTTTTTAATATTCTGGGGCATACGCCGCGCGACGAAATTCAGCGACTCCGTCTGGAAAAGACCCGGGAACTGCTCGTGGGAACCAATCTGCCGTTAAATCAGATCGCCACCATGGTGGGCTTTGAACATCATGAATATCTTTGCGCTGTTTTCAAACGTGAAACCGGCCAGACACCGGGCGATTATCGGCGGCAATTGGGGCGGCTGGAATCGGTGGACCATCCAGCAGATGCGACGGCTTCCGCCGACTGATCCCCATCCCCGGTCGGGGGCCGGGCACCCGGACCGACGTTTTGCCGCGTGGCAGCGTTGGCCGGTTGTGCGCGATTGTTCCGGAGCAGCATATTCGCGATCATGAATTATGCCACGGGCAAAACCTTTCGCAGCCGGTTGATCAAATCTGGAAGAACTTCCAGCGTGATTTGAATTTCCTCGGGCGTGGTAAAATCAGACAGCGAAAAGCGGATAGACCCGTGCGCGGTTCGTTCGGGTATGTGCATTGCGCGTAACACATGTGAAGGTTCAAGGGATCCACTGGAGCAAGCCGCGCCGGCGCTGGCACAAATGTCCATCTGACTCAACAGAATCAGGATGGCTTCGGCTTCAAGTCCGTCAAAGCCAATGTTTGTGGTGTTTGCCAATCGATGGGCGCTATCACCATTGACATGTGATTCCGGAATTGAATTCAGAATTCCCGTCTCCAGTTTGTCTCGCATTTGGCCCACCATGCGCACGTGTTCAGGTGTCGCCACACGACCGGCCGCAATGGCCGCGGCGTGGCCCATTCCCACAATTCCAGCGACATTTTCGGTGCCGCCCCGACGGTCCCGTTCCTGTGGCCCCCCACGGATCAGCGGCTGCCAGCGGACGCCCCTTCGCACCACCAGGGCACCAACTCCTTTAGGGCCGTGAAACTTGTGGCCACTCATCGATAAAAGATCAATCGGCATGCGGGCGAATGAAACAGGCATTTTGCCCATGGTCTGCACCGCATCGGTGTGAAACAATACGCCGTGGGCGCGGGCGAGGGTGCCGATGGTAGTGACATCAAAAAGGACACCGGTTTCATTGTTTGCCCACATGATTGTCAGCAGCGCCGCCTTGTAATCGCGAAGGGCCGCTTCCAGAACGGTTAAATTCAGGTGTCCGGAAATATCCACAGGAATTTCCACTATGCGCCAGCCCCGCTTTGCCAGCCCGGCCAGCGTTTCGCGCACAGCGCTGTGTTCCACCGCAGAAGTAATGATGGTCTGCCGGTCCACTGCCGCACTCGCCACCACGCCCATGATCGCGGCATTATCCGCCTCTGTTCCGCCACTGGTAAAAATCACCTCAGACGCCTGACAGCCGGCAAGCGTGGCCACTTGGTAGCGGGCGCCCTCCACCGCCTGGCGGGCATTCTGCCCGAACTGGTGCATACTGGATGGGTTGGCGTATTGATCCTCTAACCATGGCAGCATGGCGGCCAGTGCCTCTGGATGCAGCCGGGTAGTGGCATTGTTATCGAGATAAATCATGGCGCAATTATAGTGCCCTGCGTCGGCTTCCGCGCCAATAGTGCGGCGGATCGCCCTTCAAATTTTCCACCCGCCGCCCGCAGAGACTATTCCGATATCATAATTGGCCGCCCGGTTGGTAAATTCAACGCGATTAAAGTGAAAAAAATCTCCGCGCAGGAACCTGAATTGCCTGCCGCCGGGGGCATCTTTCCGCCTTTTCAGTATCACTAGGCTCCACCGGTTGTCGCTCTATGCTTGGCACCGAGACGCACTCATTGCGCATTTAATGGTTGGCAACCGATTTTCACAACCCCGTGAAAGCCTTATAATCGATTGCATGAATATGGCGACGCCATCCGTATCGCAGCCGTTAGCGGAAACCTCGGGTGACCGAATTCCGGACCGCCCTGCTGGCCGCACATCGACCAGTTCGGCGCGCATGCGGCTGCTCGGGGCTGGACTGGTTTCTTTGGCGGCACCGGTTCTTGGCGTTGGTCTTTGGTTGAATCCGAATGCCGCAGGTCTGGGAACACACACGCAACTTGGGTTCGGCCCATGCCCGTTCTATATGCGGTACGGCATTCCCTGTCCCACCTGTGGTTACACAACGGCCGTCAGCCATGTGGCTCATGGCCAATGGATTTCGGCAATTCTAACCCAGCCCGCGGGGGCGGCCGTCGGATTTGTACTGGTTGGGGCGCTTCTACTGGGTCTGGCTGCGCTGGTGACGGGGCGATGGTATGGGCCAGGTCTGCTGTGGCTGGGCTGGCGGCTGGAACGGATCATTGTTCTGGTCACCGTGCTGTTTTTAGGGTCCTGGCTGTACAAAGTGCTCACAACCAGCGCATGGAAGCCGCACCACTGGTAGAATTCAGAAAATCAGACCGGTGGAGATTGTCCACAGGTCAGGCAAACGAGGAAATTTTCATGGTTCGAGTAAATAGCCGATGGAAGAAAGCCAGTGCCTGCTTTGTGACGGCAGCCTTTTTGCTGACGGTGGTGGTTACCGGTGGCTGCCAGAGCGCCGCCCAGAAGCGCAAGGCGGCCGAACTGGCCAGATTAAGCGCCTATGCGGGCTTAAAACATCACAGTGTGGCCGTGGTCGTATACGCCGATGATGCCACGCTTTTCATGTATCCGCAGGCAGCGAAGGAAGTCAGTTCATTTCTCGATTACGACCTCAAGCGTGCGGTACCCAGCGCCCGGATTTTGAATTACCGCGATGTCATCAATTATCAGAACCAGACGCCGAACTGGCAGGCTCTGCCGATCAAGGCGATCGGATTGCATTTTTCAGTGGATCGGGTGATCTACTTGGAACTGCTGAACTATTCCACACATGCCCCCGGTGCTGAGCACCTTTTGCAGGGACATATAAAAGCTCGAGTATATGTATATGACACTCATCTTCCGGGGGATGGTCGCGTACTGACCACCACCGTCAGCACCCGCTGGCCACGATCGGCACCTGAACCGGTCTACCATGGAGACACCAACGTGGTGCGTATGAATACTTTGACCGCCTTTTCCGCGATTCTGACGCATGATCTGACGCATTGGGATACCAGCGGACAGAATGGGTCGATACGGGCGGCACGGGAGCTTAAAAATGAAAATTAATGCGCGGGCGATGTTCGCCCTGATTTTTCTTTTAGCTGCCGCGGTAGTGACCTTTTCGCTGGGTGGCTGTCAGTTGGCCTACTTTTTCAGCGGCAACGGGGCCAGCATGGCCGATTATTCCGTTCCCAAAAAGGACCGCGTTCTGGTGATGGTGGATTCAGCGCCCGCATACCCCATGACAATTCAAGCCATTTCCACGCTGTGCACCAAGGTCAATGACCAGTTGTACCAGAACAAGGCCGCTACAAGTCTTGTGCCGGCATATCGGCTTACCGCATTGCAGCAGAGCAATCCGGTGGCCTATCGCCAGATGACCATCGCCCAGGTGGCGGCGGCGATGCACGCAGATATTGTGATCTATGTATTTGTCCAGAAGTTTCAGGTTCAGCTTGCCAGTGCCAAACAAATTACCCGCGGCTATGGCATATGCGCCGTCAAGGTTGTGTTAAAAAGTGGTAAAAGAGTTTGGCCGAAGGACGCCACGGAAGGTTTTTCCGTGGCCGCGCATGTGCCTCCGAATTTCACGCGAACCCAAAGCACCGCGGACGTTGAAGCGAGGCTGCTGCGGAAACTTTCCCGCCGCATCGCCCGCATTTTCTATCTGCATGAAAACGGTTATACGCCGCACCAGGAATAAGTCCATTTTGCGCCTTTCGCGCAGCCGGACTGACCTTATTGTGTATGCCGCGGTGTACCTGAAAGCAGGGGGTATGACGCATGGGATCAATGAGTCGCGCCGCAAATTTCAATGCAAACCAAAAACCGCCCCGGCAGGATGCTCTTCCGGACATTCTCGGTCAGTTGCAAACCCCGCGCCGCCGCAACAGATCGGGCGGTCAGATTTCCTCTATTTTATGGGCGATTGCCATCGTGTTTTTTTCAACCCGCGCTCTGACGATGGCCCGCGGCGGGACCATTGCGGCGGCGGCCGGTGGCGCGACGCATGTCCCGGTTGAAACGGATTATCTGGCATTGTTCAACAAGCGTTTTGGCCAGGGCGTGACCGCATTGAACAACGCCGCAGTGCCGGTTGTCATCTTAAACCGCCCCGGCTCGTTGCGAGTTTCCTATGAGAAATTTAATGGCAAGGCTTGGTTACCCGTTCCCTTGCCGGACGGCGAAATTCGTATTTGTCAGGCGCTGGGAATAACCAGCCAGGAACTGCGCGGACCGGTTTTCAGCCATTATATTCAATTTGCCGCCATGCTTCACCAGGGGCTTCGTGATGGATCCAAATCCAACGCGGGAGTCGTGGCACCGGTTCCCGAATATATCACGGGCCGTTTCATGAAAAAGCCGTGGAAATACAAGCCAAATCCATGGATCGAAATTTGGTTGCGAAAGCAGAAACCGGCCTTCCGAGTGCTTGTCGCGGCCAGCCGACGTCCAAGGTTTTTCATTCCGCTTCTGCCGGTCCATGCCGGTGGGACTTTTTCCCTTTCCATGGTGCCAAATTTGGATGACGAGGTCGGCGAAGTTCAGGACATGTGTCAGGACCTTATCGCGCGGGCGATGATGGAACTGGGCGAAAAGCATATTCGCCGCTGCCGGCGCGACCTGCTGGCGGCGCACCGTTTTGCCATGTTAATGACTCAGGAACATACCGGGCTGGCCATCTTGGCCGGTTTTTCACTTGCCGCGGATGCCATGGATGCAGAGCGGACACTCGCCGCGTCCGGCGAGCTTTCCGCATCGGCGGCGGCGCGGTTCCTAAAAGAAATACAAAGTCTTCCCGCACCTGTCAGCATTGCGGATTCTGATGACACCATCGGACGATGGCAAATGCTTTCTATTCTTGAGTTTCTGGCGAACCATCCGTCCCTCCGTTCTTGGACAATTAAGCGGCGCATGTGGCCAAAAATCACCCAAAAATGGACCTCCCGACAATATCGGGCGGCCATTCCGGCCTTTAATGACTTGATCGATCAGATGGTACATATCGAACGTATCAAAAATCTGACGCATCAGATTCAGAGGCTGTCGGCAATGCTAGGGGTGTGGCGGAAATCCGCGGATTTGTATCAAAACGCCTTTGCCGCACTTCATTCCGGGTCCGTGTCTGCGTACACGTTTGAGGAATTTGGCGAGTTCGCGGCGGACAGTCGCGTGACCGATATATGTCTTGCGATTGCGGCCTTCCAGCGCTCGCGTGGCCATTTTCCCAAGACATTGAACCAATTGGTGCCCACATATTTTGTACGTGTGCCACGCAACCCATCTACTGGAAGGCCATTCGTATACCGCGCCACTGCAAAAAAATGCTCGATCACCAGTTATGAAACTTTTCCACCCGCGGCTTCCGGCGACCTCAAGATATACAGGATACCACCCCTGATTGTGCGGATGCATGCCCGTTAAGGCCGCGCCCGACAGCACGGCCGATTTTAATCTGCGGCGTAAATGCGGCCCAGAAGAGTCAGCGACCCGTTCTTGTGAAACAGGGCAGATGTGCCCAGCGCGGTATAGCGGGATTTTTGTGCCGGAAACCAGGCATAACATTGTACGAATCTCATGCGATTCATCGCGGGAAGCACAATACGCATAAATCGGGCGATAACCTGTGGCGAATAAATGTTGGGCCGTTTGCGGCTGGCGCTCCAGTCGCCCACGGCGAATTCGGTTACCCAGATGGGCCGACGGTACATCTGATGAATGCGGTTTAACATTTCCAGAAAGCGCGCCGCATCCGGGCCGCCATACCAGTGAATGCAGATAAAATTCACCCGATAGTGCCGCACCGCCACGCCGTGCATGAATGCTCGCATCCAGGAATTATCCGGATGCACACAGGCGGGACTGCCCAGCATCATGCCGGTGGATTCAATTTTAGGCCACTCTTTCAGCGCGGTACCGACCGTCAGATTCGCCTGGTGTTTTCCATCCGGTTCATTAAATGTCAGGAGGTAATTTTGCAGGCCAGCGTTGTGTTTCTTTTTAAGCCATGACACGCTGGAATGAAGTCCGCCCGGCCGGTAGCCCCAAATCATTGGAACAAAGTGGGTCTTTTGTGGCGGTCTTGCACCGGCATGTAATCCCCAGGTGTAGACCCAACTCACATGCAGGCGGCGCAGCGCTGTTCGCCACTGTTTTCCCCCGCCGCCGGAACCCAGCCCGATCCCTTTTTTGGGTGAGTGCCATGTCGTTCGGCTGCTGAATGTGGTCTGGCCACCTGCGAGCTGGCCCGTGGTGATGAATGCGGTCATCACAAGGCCGCAGGCTGTAACCGCCACAAGTTGTGTAATCGAACGCAAACCCCGTCTGGAAATATTGCTTGCCATTCGATGGAGTATAATGTCTGAACCGAAAAAAAACAGTCATTGACGCATAACGCCTCGCAGCCTCGCACGTCGTTTTGTGTCAATACCTGGCCAGCCTCAGATTCGTCGCGTGACTGGTCGTCAGCCGAAAAACATGGCTGCAATTGCGGCCGTGCCGTTCAGAATTCGTCTGGAAGGCCGCACCAGATATTTAAGCCGCTCTCCCATATAAACCTTGCCAATATCGCGTGTCAGCGGGTCGAATGCCGCGGGCAGAATGGACCGCTCAATGTGGGCGTCGGCCACCGCTAATGAACGCGTAACACTTGCCAGTTCGGTGGTGGCCGCGTTTGTGTCTGGTGCCAGCAGTGCCGCATAGGCCCGAAGGGCCAGGTCGGCAATGCCCGTTGTTTCACCCGATTGTGAGGTACTTTTGTGGTGCCAGAGGCGGTCATTCAGAAATGCGTCAACCATACCGGCATTTGTGGAATTCAGGCCCGGAAAATGGAAATGGCAATCGCATTGAATTTTATTAATCGCCGCTTGCCAATTTGCGACAAATTGGCTTGACGAAACGATGGTTCGTGGCAGTTTGTGTGTGGCCTGTTCCATTTCCAGATTGTAGCGCAGCCAGAGCAGCAGCGATTTCCGCAGGCTGAACTGATTGCGGCGCTGCAGGGACGCCGCAACTTCCAGAGGATGGCGCACCATCAGAATAAATCGCGGGGTTATATTCAGCCTTGCCAGTGCGGATATCCACAATGGGCAGAGGCGACTGATTTCGGGATCCTTGATTCCCCATAGCGCGGATTCGGAAAAATCGGCCCGAATCAATCCTTTAATCTGATCTTCAAATTCCGACTGACTGGCCGAATTGAGTCGCTCCGTTAAAAGCGATTTCACCCAGCCCGACGATCCCCCCATACTGCGTAAAACGCGGCGGTTAAGCGCCACCGTCATGGCATGTTCCCAATGACCGGTCGGATTAAATGCGTCACTGCCGACCACACGTTGGCCAACATCCATGCCCAGCAGATTGCAAACCCGCGCCATGGCGGATGTGCCGCTGCGGTGCATTCCCGTGATAATCAGCCCGGTCGGCATTTTCATCTTTCTTGGGGCTAAAGTTTCCGGCAAGATCGCTTTTTCATTCGCGGGCCGGATATCCAATCTCGCCGCCCATCCAAGCCGTCCTGTTTCCGCACGCTTGGTTCACGGTTTAGTTGCAGCAGGTGCACTTTTTTTTGTCGCAAGCGGCCTGTCTTGCTGTCTGGGGTGCTTGGCACCAAACGCCCGACACCTGAGGGCCAATCGGCGGAAGCCGGACATCAACCGGTTCTGCCAACATGGTGTTATCGGTTGTTGACTTGCTGAATGGCCAGATTCAGGCGATCCTGCGTCATGTTTACCATAGCGTTGGTCGCAGCCCGGTTATCCAGCACCAGTCGTGCCGCGTGAATCCAGTAATAAAGGTTGGATATGGATCGCTGCGGCGGCCCATATTTCGCGGGAACCGTGGCCGGTGCGTGCCAGACCTTTGCAAAAAGCTGTTCGGCCATGGCAAGCCGCTTACGCAGCACGCCAGTGGCCGGGGGAAGAAAGAATGCATATGGAACATTCTGAATCAGCAACGGGCGATCGCTTTTACTGATCATACCAACGCCGAAATAGCAGGGTTTTGCCGATGGCCGCGGATGGCGTATCTGCCACGTCTGCTCAAGTCGGTCATGCGTCAGGGCCACACATCGGCCGTTTATATAAATGGCATAACCGGCCGCGGCGGAGTTAGGCCGCCATCGCAGAAGAAGCATTCCGCCAACCTTGTGCACCGATGGATGCAGGTTGACGATGGGATGGCCGTTTAATCGAACGTTGTGAAAATGAAGATCAGCCGCATTTTTAAACCAGAATCCGATAAGACCGGGTTGAATATGTTGAATTTTCACCTGACTGAACCGGATGTTCGCCATGGGCACCGGTTGAAGGTTCAACATTGCCGCGACCGGTTGCGGGGAAAAGTGGCCTGCGCCTCTGGGTGGCGACTGACTGATTCGCCCAATCTTGACCCGCGATATCGACCAGTCCCGAATATCCGGAGCAAAACCGGCGTCCGGCAGCTTGTATTTCCCGGCCCAATTGACCGCCTGATCCGCCATGGAACGGGCATTTTTTGCCGTGATGCCGCGAAAATAAATATGGCGTATGAATCCGCCGCGTCGTCCGCCCCATTTCATGAAAATAATATTGGCACCATTGCCGAATGTATTGTTCAGCGCGCACACGTCGCGGATTCCGCCGGACATTTCACTGCCGAATCCGATGTTATGTGAAAGCCAGTTGTTTTGAATAACAACATTTTCCGTTGGGCGACCCCCATTGACCGCCCAGCCGTCGGCATTTTTTCCACTTTTGATCACAATATTGTCATCATCCGTGCGGATATGGCATTTCTGAACCAGCACCTCTTGCGAGGAATCCAGATCAATTCCGTCGTCCATATTCAGCCTGTTGTTGTGTACCAGCACATGTTGAATGGTGACATTGCTGCAGAAACAGGGGTGAATCGTCCAGAACGGTGAGTGACGGAATGTAACGCCACTGATCAGAATATTCCGGCAGAATTCCAGATCACAGAATTCCGGCATCAGGTGGTATCCCGGTCCCATGACCCGCTTCCGCATCGCGGGCAGATGATTGGCCATTGCGCGAACCAGTTTGCGGTCCGCCCACTTCTTCTTAAGCTGACTTTTGTACCACCGGAGCCACGGCGAGTGCGGCCGATTGCGTCCGCCACCGAATATGCCCCGCCCGGTAATGGCAATATTCCGTTGGCGGATGGCGTAAATCAGCGGCTCGTAGTTGTAAATCCAAACCCCTTCGTAACGCACCAGCACACAACCTTTGTGCGGGCCATAAGGTACCAGATAGTCCGCCGGATTTAATCCGAATCGCACCACCGCGCCGGCTTGCACATGCAGATTCACGTTGGATAAAAGCCGGATAGAGCCATTGCAGATGTAAGTGCCGGCGGCCACCTGCACCGTTCCGCCGCCCGCTTTATGGCAGGCCTCAATAGCCCGTTCAAATGCGAAGCGGCAGTTGGTGGTGCCGTCGGCAATCGCGCCATATGCGGTCACACTGAATTGGCGGTCGGGGAATGTCGGTGGATGAATCTTGGCCAGAATGTGGTGATATAGTGCCCTGTTCCAGCGCGGCGTGCTTGACGCGGGCGCTGTGGCACGCAATCCGCCGTCCCCGCAGGCTTGCGTCAGACAGCAGAAAAAGGCAAGTGGTGCCCATACGCATAACAGCACACGCGATATTGTCGGCACGTCATTTCTCCTGACTGGACCGGTGGAATTGTACCATAACCGCAAATCGCCGACGGGCTTCACGCGTTCCGCCTGATCGAATTGAAATGGGGTTGGCGAAAAGCTTCTTGACAAACGCAAGCCGGTTGTTTATTCACGAATTATGGAACAAAATGATCCGCAATCTGTCACTGGCCATTCGCCTGGTCCTGAAAAAAACCTGACCGACCCGGCTGGCAAACCGGCTCCCTGGTATCAACCCGCACCGTGGCAATTTGATCTGGCATGGCCGCGATACCTTAAATTAACCGCAGTGCTTCTTCTTCTGGCCGTCGCATTCGTTTTCGATACGCCGATTGCCCGTTGGTTGTATCAGCATCCGGTAGTCTTCAAGTCAGATGTGAATCTGGAATTGATCTGGGCCATGCAGTTTGGTCAGTGGACCTGTTCGGTCATTGTGATACTGGCTGTTGCGCTTATTGACCCTCAGGGACGGCGGCGGGCGATTGCCTTGGCCACTGGTTGTTTAAGTGCCGTGGCGTGCTGTTATTTATTTAAGGGACTTTTCGGCCGCACCAGACCATGGGTTTTGCATAACGGTCTGTATCACTTTCTTGGCCCGGCGTATGGCTTCGGTCATGGCGCATCATATCAATCCTTCCCCAGCGCACACACCAGCGGGGCGTTCGCCCTGGCGGCGGGCCTTTCCTGGTTTTATCCGCGCGGGCGTGGATTGTTCTATTTTATGGGCCTGGTGGTGGCATGGCAGCGTGTCATGCGGCATGCGCATTTTCCTTCGGATGTTGTCGCAGGCGGTTTGCTGGCGGTCATCGTGGTCAGGACCGCGCTTTGGCTGGGTTGGCCCGGAAAACTCATCGCATTGTTTCCCAGGCAATGGCAGGCCTGGATTTTTACCGATAACGAAACGCGCCAGCGGCAAACCTGAAAATGGAAAATTTGGGCGGCCGGCATAAAGCCGCCGCATTCCTGTCCCGCGAATTTGACGTCAACCAAAAAATTGATTGTTGCCGGGCCGTGGCGTTACCTAACTCCAATGCCGACGTGGACGTTCATCGCGTGATAGAGTTCCATGAATTTATCGAACGACACGTTGTACGTCGTTCGCGCGCGGATATATACACCAACTGACGCGTGGCCAGACTCGAGTGCCCTGACCCTGGTCGCGCGGGCAGCCAGGCCGTTTCCCCGGCACCAAGGCGGCCAACAATTGTTTATCGGCTGGCTACGCCATCTCCAGCGCCAGCATATTCCAATTTCTAAAGCCCCGATGACTTAACGGAGCGCCGGTATCGGGGTCATAATATTCATTTAATGATCCACTGGTTGCAAGGTCTGATGCCAAAAGTGACAACCTATATCAGGACGTGACACCTCAAAGGATCCGGATTTGCAACGTCAATCATAATGGCTATCCGTCCATCCTTGGCTTGATGGTCGAAAAAATTCAGCAGCCTTCCCCGCACATGGCGTCCAATGTTTTTTAACAGATCACGGTCGCCCGCCAGTTGGGCGGATCGAAAGAGCCCTATACTTGTCCATAAGGTGTCCCAGTCCCACAATTGGGTGGAATAGGCTTTCCCCGGCAAGCTTGGAGAAATGCTCGGATGACGCAATATCCCCTGCGCCGGGCGTAACAGTCGAGGGGCCACCCCGTGAAAATAGGCCAGCAACTTTTCCGCCGCGACTTGGCGCGCGGTCGGCGAAGGGTTTGGTTTATTGGGCCCAGCGGGTTCGCCCTTCACCGAGCCAGCCGCCAGCGTCGCGCTGCTCTTCACGACTTCACTGCGGGAAGCAACGTCCGTCGCCGCCAGCCCCGCGAGTAAACTACGTCGTGAAAATTGTTTCATTTTCGCATTACCTTTAAAACACTAAAAGAGGCATCCACGGTTTACATCATTGTACCCGTGCATTTTCTGCCGACCTAAAGCGCCGGGTCTGTGCAGCAGGCTCATTTGTTTGGCAGCTAAGGCCACCGGATCGCAAGAATTATTTGTAAGTAAAGACCGGATTCGTGATAAAAAAATGTGAGGCGGAGCTTGCGCGCGTCTGGGGGCGAACGCAGCCGGAGAATGTGTATAACGCCACATTCCTGGAATTGGTCTGCCATGAGTTGGGGCGGGATGCCGACGAGTTCAAAAGAAGTGATTGGGTTGCGGTTCACCCAGCCCTCGGAAAAGTGAGCCTCCCGGCCAGCATCCTGATGCACAGCCATGAACAAGGTGATCGCGGATTTTGGTGGTTACGCCGCCGAACCGCCAGCTTTATACCACTCTGGTCGAAGATTTGCCGGAAAAACCGACTGCAGCATACAAAATTTCCGGAAATGTATTCAACGCATCGGCGGTAAGACTACCAAGAATGGGCCGCATCAACAGGTTGGAAAATAGATTTCCCGCATCCAGTCGGCTGGTGAATTCCCGGTACCAGGCCTGTTCATACGACTGGCCGATTGCCCCAAGTGACAGACCGTCGGCCCGCCCGGTGATTAACTTTTCGGCCAGCAGGCGGGCACTGCGCAGGGCCAAGGTCATCCCTTCGCCGATAAGTGCGTGAACTTCTCCAGCGGAATTGCCCGCATGGAAGCAGCCGTCGTGATACAAACGCCGTACACCCGGCCGCATGGGACCGCAGGAGTACCATTTATCCCGTCGGATACCGTGCCGCATGATGCGCCAAAGCCCGCGATTTTCCGCCAGTAGGTAATTCAACAAGTCGTCAGCTCCGCGGAAGTGTTCCAACAGACTCTGATGTGCGGCAAAGGCCAGATTATATGTTTTTGCCGGTGCGCCATATTGTTCAATCGCGTCACTGGTGCGCAATAGGCCGGCGTATATTTTGCCTGCACCGGCAATCACCGTGACATCATCCGGCATATCGCAATTGGAAAAATGTGCCTTAAAGCCCAGAAAGCCGGACGATGCCGACGGTCGCGAATCCTTCACGCCACCGGTAACCTCCGCTATGGGGGGTGCCATCCGCGGCTGTTGGCCAATCGGTTTGCCATCGGCCACAATAATAACTTTCGCGTGAAATTCTGACGCATGATGCAGCGTCAGCGAAAAGCCGTGGTCTTTGGCGCGTTGAATGCCTTCGACGTGGGCCGGTTGTATAATCTGAACGCCACTGTCACGTGCGGCTGTCAGAATTAGCTGATCAAACCGATCTCGCGACAGAGCGCGGGCAAAATTCCCACCGCCATCGGCGGGCAGCGCGCATTCCAGTGCGTGGCCCGCCGCCGGAAATGCGACCATCCGCTGCAGGGGTGGTCCGGCAATGGCGTCAAAGGCTTGAAGGATTCCCAGTCGCTTGAGCACCGGACGCGCACCGGTGGAGACAAATTCACCGCACACCTTCTGCCGTGGAAAAAGCTTTTGTTCAAAAAGGACCACGCTCAATCCGCCGCGAGCCAGCATGGCGGCGGCGGCCGCGCCGGCGGGGCCACCACCAACGACGGCAATATCAAAATTAGTGATCATGGGTGCCGTCCTGTTGCTACTTCTTCCGGATGGTTCGGTATGGCATCATAGGCAGGCAGAGGTGCCAGACCAAAATGAAGGATTTTTGCGGAAACTGGGGGATCTGGATTCGAACCAGAACAAGCAGAACCAAAATCTGCTGTGCTACCGTTACACCATCCCCCAAAACGATTCGGCTTAAATCGTTTGAGCCGTACACTTTATCCCATAGGCCGGCCCATGGTCAAACGGGCGAATCCGGGCGCAGGCCCCGCAACCCACACCACCGCATACGCGGTCTGCCATTATTAAGCGTTGGAGAGAAGTATGATTGAGGCCTGTCTGGGGGCTCGTCAGATCGACTATCGGACCCACTTGACCCATACCCATTGGCCGGTGGAATTATTCAAC